>NZ_ANBZ01000027.1:0-539 GCF_000316965.1 Pseudomonas sp. 313 | reverse complement strand
GGGTTCTACCCCGTTAGCACGGACACTTTCGAGTAAGCTCATACCGAGCTGAAGGAGTGTTCATGAAGCGCAAGAAATACAGTCCTGAATTCAAGCGGGAAGCCATCGAGTTGGTTCGTCGTTCAGGGGCGAGCTGTCGACAAGTGGCCCTGGAGATTGGTGTAGCTCCGAACCTGCTCACACGCTGGGTTCGAGAAGCACAACCAGGCACAGAAAAGGCCTTTCCCGGAACCGGTAGTCCGCGAGATGAGGAGCTGGCCCGCCTCAAGCGTGAGTTGGCCCGGGTGACCAAGGAACGTGATTTTTTAAGAGACGCGGCAGCGTACTTTGCCAGGGAATCATCGAGCGGTACACGGTGATCCAGCGCTGCCGCAACGAGTACCCGGTACGTCTGATGTGCCGTTGCCTGAAGGTTTCTGCCAGTGGCTATTACGCCTGGCAGAATCGTGATCCAAGCCCGCGAACTCAAGAGAATGCACGCCTGGTAAGGCGCATTCGGGAGATTCACGAGGACAGCCGTGGTGTGATCGGAGCGCCCC
>NZ_ANBZ01000026.1:0-89387 GCF_000316965.1 Pseudomonas sp. 313 | reverse complement strand
CCTATCCCCTGTGTGCCTTGCCTTTAGGTGACCGGGTAGAAGGAGTGACGGTTCTCCCACAGCGCCGCTTTGATGGCGGAGCTGACAAACGGTTTTGCCTACAGAGCAAGCTACAAGCGCAACGGCAGCGGTGGCGGGCGGGCTCTAGGGCGGGCAATGAAACGCAGTCGCAACAGCGGCAACCATTCGTCATGCCCATGGTGGCGATATGCAAATTCGATGAACGAATTTTCGCCTGGCGCGGTCGATTTCTGCAGACGTTGATGTTCGCGCCAACCCAAGCGAACCCCTTTTTTCTCTCACGTCCTGACAGGAGATCTCTCATGGCCGTTGCCAATGCCAAGCAAGAACTCAAGACCGTTTCCAGCGTCAAGCAGAAAGCCCATCAAGGCGAAGACGCCACCCTGCAGAACCAGCAGGCCGTAGGCGAAGCCCTGGCCGTGCTGCTGTCCGATGTCTTCGCGCTGTACATCAAGACAAAGAACTACCACTGGCACATGAAGGGCTCGCATTTCCGCGACTACCATCTGCTGCTGGAAGAGCAGGCCACCCAGCTGTATGGCATCACCGACCTGATCGCCGAGCGTGCGCGCAAGATCGGTCAGCCCACCGTGCGCTCCCTGGAGCAGATGGTGCAACTCAAGCGTCTGGCCAGCAGCGATGCCACCGATCTGTCGGCGGATCAGATGCTGACCGAGCTGCACGACGACAACCAGTCGCTGGCCGCCTACATGCGCACCACCCACACCCTGACCGACGACGCCAATGACGTCTCCACTACCAGCCTGCTGGAAGAGTGGATCGACCAGGCCGAAGAGCGCGCCTGGTTCCTGGGTCAGACCGTCGGCAAATAAGCCGCGGTCGCTTCCCGAAAGCCCGTCTCCGGACGGGCTTTTTCATGGGCGTCTTTCAGCGCCACGGGGCGCTGCTGATACTGCCGCGGCGTACAGCCGAATTCTCGGCGAAACACCGCGTGCAGGTACTGCGCCGAGGTGAAGCCGCAACGCCGGGCGACTTCCGCCAGGCTCGGCGCCTCTTCCTGCAGCGCCACGGCTGCCGCAGCCAGCTTGAAGCCGAGGATCTCATCGTGGACGCTGCGCCCCAGTTCGCGGCGAAAGGACGTCTCCAGCGCCGACCGGGAGATGCCCACGTAGCTGGCGACCTGCTCGGTCTTGATGCCCTGGCAGGCGTACTGGCGGATGAAGTGCAGGGCGCGCATCACCTGGGGATGGCGCACCGCCTGGTGGCGACTGGAGGCCTGGACATTGATGCCCTCCGGCGGGATCAGCACCCGCGGGGCGCCCAGCTCGACGCCATGCAGCCGCTGATGCAGCAGGCGCGCTGCCTCGCGACCGATGGCCTCAGTGCCCTGGATCACCGAGGTCAGGGGGACGCGGGTCAGGGTGCGCGCCAGGGGATCGTTGTCGATCCCCACCAGCGCCACCTGTTCCGGCACCGGGATGCCGGCGGTGAGGCAGGCCTGCAGGAGTTGCCGCGCCCGGGCGTCGGTGACGGCCAGGATGCCCACCGGCTTGGGCAGCGCCTCCAGCCAGGCGATCAGCTGTTCCACGGCCGTGTCCCATAGCGGCGCGCTGGTCTCCAGGCCGCGATAGATCTCTACCGGCAGGCCATCGCGGCGGAGCAGGGCGGCAAAGGCCGCCTCGCGCTCGCCGGCCCAGCGATTGGTCTCGGCGGCCGGCAGGCTGAAGCAGGCGAAGCGGGTCAGCCCGGATTCGATCAGGTGGTCATAGGCCAGACGCACCAGGGCGGCGTTGTCGGTGGCCACATAGGGAATGCCCGGTGGGTAGTCTCCAGGGGTCGCGTAGGAACCGCCGACGGCCACCACCGGCAGGGTGCTGTGGGCCAGGGCGGCGCTCACCGCCGGATCGTCGAAGTCGGCGATGATGCCGTCCCCCTGCCAGCGCTCGATGCCCTTGAGCCGGCAGAGAAAATCCTCCTCCAGGAACAGATCCCAGCGCGCCCGGGTGCCGCTCAGGTAGTTGCCGATGCCGGCCAGGATGCCGCGATCATAGATCTTGCTGCCGTTGAACAGCAGGGCGACGCGGTGGACGGGCGGCTGGCTGGGCATGGCGGATTTCCGGCGGGAAGCGCGGGTGGGGCTCCAGACTACGACCGGCGCCTGGACTCCTCAAGCGGCAAAATCGCACCTGGCTCTGGTGATTTTCACAATAGGCAGTCCAGGTGGCGGCGCTACCATCGAGACAAACCGGTACGCCGTATCGGGTGCGACAGATAAGAACAAGGACAACGTCATGGCTTATTTCCCCAATGTCGAAAAGGTCCGCTACGCCGGGCCCGACAGCGATTCCCCGCTTGCCTTCCGCCACTACGAGGCCGATCGCCTGGTCATGGGCAAGCCCATGCGCGAGCACCTGCGGATGGCGGTCTGCTACTGGCACACCTTCGTCTGGCCGGGTAGCGATGTCTTTGGTCAGGGCACCTTCCAGCGGCCCTGGCAGGCGGCGGGTTCGCCCCTGGAACAGGCACGCGCCAAGGCCGCCGCAGCCTTCGAATTCTTCAGCAAGCTGGGCGTGGACTACTACTGCTTCCACGACACCGACGTCGCCCCCGAAGGCGCCAGCTTCACCGAGTACCGCGAGAACTTCGCCCGCCTGGTGGACGAGCTGGAGCGGCACCAGAGCGAGTCCGGCCTCAAGCTGCTGTGGGGCACCGCCAACTGCTTCAGCCATCCGCGTTACGCCGCCGGCGCCGCCAGCAATCCCGATCCGGAAGTCTTCGCCTGCGCGGCTACCCAGGTCTGCACCGCGATGAACGCCACCCACCGCCTGGGCGGCGAGAACTATGTACTGTGGGGCGGTCGCGAAGGCTACGAGACCCTACTCAACACCGACCTCAAACGCGAGCGCGAGCAACTCGGCCGCTTCATGCAGATGGTGGTGGAACACAAGCACCGCATCGGCTTCCAGGGCGATCTGCTGATCGAGCCCAAGCCCCAGGAGCCGACCAAGCACCAGTACGACTATGACGTGGCCACCGTCTTCGGTTTCCTGCAGCAATTCGGGCTTGAAAAGGAGATCAAGGTCAACATCGAGGCCAACCACGCCACCCTGGCTGGGCACAGCTTCCAGCACGAGATCGCCAGCGCCGTGGCCCTGGGCGTCTTCGGCAGCATCGACGCCAACCGCGGCGATCCGCAGAACGGCTGGGACACCGACCAGTTCCCCAACAGCGTCGAGGAGATGACCCTGGCGATCTACGAGATCCTCAAGGGCGGCGGCTTCACCCGTGGCGGCTTCAACTTCGATGCCAAGGTCCGGCGCCAGAGCCTGGACGACGTCGACCTGTTCCACGGCCACGTGGCGGCCATGGACACCCTGGCGCTGTCCCTGGAACGCGCCGCAGCACTGCTGCAGGACGACCCCCTGGGTAAGTTCAAGAGCGAGCGCTATGCCGGCTGGGACCAGTCCCTCGGTCAGCGCATCCTGGGTGGCCAGCTGAGCCTGGAACAACTGGCCGAGCACACCTTCAGCCAGGGCCTGGCGCCCCAGCCGGTGAGCGGTCGCCAGGAGCTGCTCGAAGGCGTCGTCAACCGCTATCTGTATCGCTAGCGGCCGCGCGAGCGGGTCGGCAGAAATGCCTGCCCGACCCGCTTGTGCAAGACCGCTGAATCGTTACACTCGAACCCGTTCGCCTGCTCCACAACAACAATAACCAAGGACGCCATCATGAACTTCAAGACGACCCTGCTCGCCGGTCTGCTCGCCCTCTGCACCACCGGTTTCGCCCAGGCCGACGCTCAGCATCCCAAGATCGGTTTTTCCATTGACGACCTGCGCCTGGAGCGCTGGGCCCGGGACCGCGACTATTTCGTCGCCGCCGCCGAGCAACTCGGCGCCAAGGTCTATGTGCAATCCGCCGACGCCAACGAGCAGCGCCAGCTGTCGCAGATCGAGAACCTGATCTCCCGCGGCGTGGACGCCATCGTCATCGTGCCCTTCAACGCCACGGTGCTGAACAACGTGGTGGCCGAGGCCAAGAAGGCCGGGGTCAAGGTGATCTCCTATGACCGCCTGATCCTCAACGCCGACATCGACGCCTATATTTCCTTCGATAACGAGAAGGTCGGCGAGATGCAGGCCAATGGCGTGCTCAAGGCTCAGCCCAAGGGCAACTTCTTCCTGCTCGGCGGCGCGCCCACCGACAACAATGCCAAGATCCTCCGCCAGGGCCAGATGAAGGTCCTGCAGCCGGCCATCGACAAGGGCGACGTCAAGGTCGTCGGCCAGCAGTGGGTCAAGGAGTGGAATCCGACCGAGGCCCTGGCCATCGTCGAGAACGCCCTGACCGCCAACGACAACAAGATCGACGGCATCGTCGCCTCCAACGACGCCACCGCCGGCGGCGCCATCCAGGCCCTGGCGGCGCAAAAGCTGGCCGGCAAGGTCGCCGTGTCTGGTCAGGACGCCGACCTCGCCGCCATCAAGCGGGTGATCGCCGGGACCCAGACCATGACCGTCTACAAGCCGCTCAAACTGATCGCTTCCGAGGCGGCCAAGCTGTCGGTGCAACTGGTGCGTAACGAGAAGCCAGCCTTCAACTCCAGCTACGACAACGGCACCAAGAAGGTCGACACCCTGCTGCTCACGCCCACCGAGCTGACCAAGGCCAATGTCGACCTGCTGGTCAAGGACGGCTTCTACACCCAGGCCCAGATCGACGGCAAATAACCACTGGCCACCGGCTGGTCGCCTGACGCCTGGCGTCGGGCGGCCCCTGGGCAAGGAGCGGCCATGGCCGACTATCTGCTGGAAATGCACGGCATCGCCAAGAGCTTTGGCGGGGTGCGGGCGCTGGACGGCATCGACCTCAAGGTACGTCCGGGCGAGTGCGTAGGGCTGTGCGGCGAGAACGGCGCCGGCAAGTCCACCCTGATGAAGGTGCTCTCGGCGGTCTACCCCCACGGCACCTGGGAAGGCGAGATCCGCTGGGACGGGCGTCCGCTGGAAGCCCAGTCCATCGCCGAATCCGAGGCGGCCGGCATCGTCATCATCCACCAGGAACTGACCCTGGTGCCCGATCTGTCCGTGGCCGAGAACATCTTCATGGGCCACGAGCCGCGCCGCTTCGGCGGGCGGCTGGACTACCCGACCATGTTGCAGCGCTCGGCCGAGCTGATGCGCCGGCTCAAGGTGCCGGACATGAACGTGGCCCTGCCGGTGTCCCAGTACGGGGGCGGCCTGCAGCAACTGGTGGAAATCGCCAAGGCGCTGAACAAGAATGCCCGGCTGCTGATCCTCGACGAACCGACCTCGGCGCTGACCACCTCCGAGATCGCCGTGCTGCTGGACATCATCCGCGACCTGAAGGCCCAGGGCGTGGCATGCGTCTACATCTCGCACAAGCTCGACGAGGTGGCGGCCATCTGCGACACCATCACGGTGATCCGCGACGGCAAGCACATCGCGACCACGCCCATGGCCGAGATGGACATCGACCGCATCATCACCCAGATGGTCGGCCGCGCCATGACCAACCTCTACCCACAGATTCCCCATGAAATCGGCGAGGTGATCTTCGAGGCGCGCCGCTTCACCTGCCTGGACGTCGACAATCCCCAGCGCAAGCGCGTCGACGACGTGTCCTTCGCCGTGCGCAGCGGCGAGATCCTCGGCATCGCCGGGCTGGTGGGGGCCGGGCGCACCGAACTGGTCTCGGCCATCTTCGGTGCCTACGACGGCCGCTACGAGGGCGAGGTCTGGCTCAATGGCCAGCGCATCGACACCCGTACCCCGCTGAAATCCATCCGCGCCGGCCTGTGCCTGGTGCCGGAGGATCGCAAACGCCAGGGCATCATTCCCGACCTGGGGGTGGGTTCGAACATCACCCTCACGGTGCTGGACAGATTCGCCCACCTGAGTCGCATCGACAGCGAAGCGGAACTGTCCTGCATCGACACCGAGATCGCCCGGCTGCAACTCAAGACCAGCAGTCCCTTCCTGCCCATCACCGGCCTTTCCGGCGGCAATCAGCAGAAGGCGGTGCTCGCCAAGATGCTGCTGTCGCGGCCCAAGGTGCTGATCCTCGACGAGCCCACCCGCGGCGTCGACGTCGGCGCCAAGTTCGAGATCTACCGGCTGATCGGCCTGCTCGCGGCGGAGGGCGTGGCCATCGTCATGGTCTCCTCGGAGCTGGCCGAGGTGCTCGGCGTCTCCGACCGGGTGCTGGTGCTCGGCGAAGGCCGGCTGCGCGGCGATTTCCCCAATGAGAATCTGACCCAGGAGCGGGTACTGGCCGCCGCCCTGGGTACCACCGAACGGGCGGTCGCCCAAGCCCGGGAGCACTTCTGATGCACGCCGTGAAACAGCTGTTCACCCGTTACAAGATGCTCGCCCTGCTGATCGCCGTGGCCCTGATCTGGCTGTTCTTCAGCTGGCAGACCGAAGGCGGCTTTGTCACCCCGCGCAACCTTTCCAACCTGCTGCGGCAGATGTCCATCACCGGCATCCTCGCCTGCGGCATGGTGCTGGTGATCATCGCCGGCGAGATCGACCTCTCGGTGGGCTCGCAACTCGGCCTGCTCGGCGGGGTGGCGGCGATACTCGACGTCACCTACCACGTGCCGCTGCCGATCACCCTGCTGGCGGTGGCCGCCGGTGGCCTGCTGATCGGCCTGATCAACGGCTACCTGAGTGCCTATCGCGGGATACCGTCCTTCATCGTCGGCCTCGGCGGCATGCTGGCCTTTCGCGGCGTGCTGCTCGGACTCACCGGTGGCGTCACCGTCGCCCCGGTGTCGCCGGAACTGGTCTACCTCGGCCAGGGCTATCTGCCGCCGGCCGTGGGCAGCGCCCTGGGCGTGCTGCTGTTCGCCATGGCCGTGGTACTCACCTGGCGCCAGCGCAGCAAGCGCAAGACCCTCGGCCTGACCCTCGCACCGCTGTGGCGCGACGTGCTGCGGGTGGTGGTGATCGGCGTGGTGCTGGCGGCCTTCATCCAGACCCTCAACCGCTATGACGGCATCCCGGTGCCGGTGCTGATCCTGCTGGTGCTGCTCGGGGTGTTCAGCTACATCACCAGCCAGACGGTGTTCGGCCGACGCATCTATGCGGTGGGCAGCAACCTGGAAGCCACGCGGCTGTCGGGCATCAACGTCCAGGCGATCAAGCTCGGCATCTTCGGCCTCATGGGCGTGATGTGCGCCCTGGCCGGCCTGGTCAACACCGCCCGCCTGGCCGCCGGCTCGCCCTCGGCCGGCACCATGGGCGAACTAGACGCCATTGCCGCCTGCTTCATCGGCGGCACCTCGATGCGCGGCGGCTCGGGTACCGTCTACGGCGCCCTGCTCGGCGCCCTGGTGATCGCCAGCCTGGACAACGGCATGTCCATGCTCGACGTGGACAGCTACTGGCAGATGATCGTCAAGGGCGGCATCCTGGTTCTGGCCGTCTGGGTCGACGTCAGCACCCGCACCAGCCGGCGCTGAGCGGGATGGCCAAGGGTGGATGAGGCTGCGCCGTCATCCACCCTACGGCAAAGCCCCCCTCTCCCTCAGGGAGAGGGCCGGGGTGAGGGCGCAGCCAACACCCACCCTCTCCGGCAAGCCCCGTACGTAGCGTGGAAAACCGCAAAGCGTTTTCCACTGGCTGGCGCGGAATCCGAGGTGGATGAGGCGGCGCCGTCATCCACCCTACGGCAAAGCTCCCTCTCACTCCCTCTCACTCCGTATCGCCCCCTCTCCCTCAGGGAGAGGGCTGGGGTGAGGGCGCAACCAACGCCCACTCTTTCTGGCAAGCTCCCCAGGTAGCGTGGAAAACCGCAAAGCGTTTTCCACTGGCTGACTCGGGATCCGAGGTGGATGAGGCCGCGCCGTCATCCACCCTACGGCAAAGCTCCCTCTCACTCCGTATCGCCCCCTCTCCCTCAAGGAGAGGGCCGGGGTGAGGGCGCAGCCAACGCCCACCCTCACCGGCGAGCTCCGTACGTAGCGTGGAAAACCGCAAAGCGTTTTCCACTGGCTGGCGCGGAATCCGAGGTGGATGAGGCTGCGCCGTCATCCACCCTACGGCAGAGTCCCCACCTCACCCCTCTCAACTCTCGAACCGCTGCACCCGTGGGCCGCGCTGGCGCAGGTCGGCGAGGCTTTCCGGGCTCAGGGTGCCGATCGCCCGATCAAGGTCGCGCTGCAGGTCCTTGATCACGGTGGCCAGGGTGGCGGTGCATTCCAGGCTGCACAGGGGAATGGCCTTGGTGACCGTGACCGCGCGGGCGGTGTCGGTGACGGTGAACAGCAGAGTACGATCGGCGCGACGGGGGACCGCCAGGCAGGAGTGCGGACTGAAGGCGGTGATCAGCATGTCGATGGCGTCTTGCATGGGCAGTTCGTCCTTGGCGTGACCGTGAAAGCGTCCGCGTCAGACGCCTTCCGTCCATGAAAGGTTCATTCCAGAGCGCCTGCATTAAGGTGGGGTCATGCCAAGGCGTACGGCACGTCGGCTCGCCCAGCTGCAAGCGACTTGCGCCAGGGGCCGCCAGGGCTTTTCCACCCGCCCGCGGCAGCGGCCATTGTGGATAAGCCGCACGTCCCGCCATCCATCCTCGGCCTTTGACGCCCGCACCGGGCTGCGGCAGAGTGCGCGCCCTTCTGGTGGTGCGGAGCTGGCGATGAATGCGGTGGTGGTAGCGGTAGGACTCATGCTGGTCTTGAGTCTGGCCCGGGTGCACGTGGTGGTGGCGATGATCGCTGGCGCGGTGGCCGGTGGCCTGGTGGGCGGCCTGGGGCTGGAGGGCACTCTGCTGGCCTTCAACGCCGGGCTGGGCAATGGCGCCAAGGTGGCACTCTCCTATGCGCTGCTGGGCGCCTTCGCCGTGGCCATCAGCCAATCGGGTTTGGCCCATATGCTGGCCGATCGCGCCCTGGCGCTGATGGAGCGTCAGGCTGCCCAGGGCGGACGCTCGCTGCGCTGGGCATTGCTCGGCCTGCTGCTGGCGGTGTCCATCGCCTCGCAGAACATCCTGCCCATCCACATCGCCTTCATCCCGCTGCTGGTGCCACCGCTGCTCTATGTGCTGACGCGCCTGGAGCTGGACCGGCGGCGGCTGTCCTGCGTCATGACCTTTGGCCTGATCGCCCCCTACATGTTCCTGCCGGTGGGCTTCGGCAGTCTCTATCTGCACGACATCCTGCTGGCCAGCGTGGCCCGCGCCGGGGTGGACGTCAGCGGCGTCGATCCCAGCCGCGCCATGTTCTTGCCGGCCCTGGGCATGGTGGTCGGCCTGCTGCTGGCGGTCTTTGTCAGCTATCGCCGACCGCGCCAATACGACCTGAGTCTGGTGGCGCGCACCGAGCGGGCCGACCGCCCCTACAACGGCCGCACCCTGCTGGTGGCGCTGGTCGCCGTGATCGCCGCCTTTGGCGTGCAGCTCTGGCTGGACTCCATGATTCTTGGCGCCCTGGTCGGCTTCGTGGTCTTTACCGCCACCGGCGTGGTGCGCTGGCGCGAGGCGGACGATCTGTTCAGCGAGGGCGCGAAGATGATGGCGGTGATCGGCTTCATCATGCTGACCGCCGGCGGCTTCGCCGAGGTGCTCACCGCCACCGGCCAGATCAAGGACCTGGCCGCCACCGCCGCCGGGCTGATCGGTGACAACCGCGCCCTGGGCGCGCTGCTGCTCCTGCTGCTGGGCATGCTGGTGACCCTGGGCATCGGCTCGTCCTTTTCCAGCGTGCCCATCCTCGCCGCCATCCTGGGTCCGCTGTGCCTGCACCTGGGCTTTTCGCCGCTGGCCATCGTCTGCCTGATCGGCACCGCCGGTGCCCTCGGCGACTCGGGCTCGCCGGCCTCGGATTCCACCCTGGGCCCCACCTCGGGCCTCAACGTCGACGGCCAGCACAGCCATATCTGGGACACCGTGGTGCCGTCGTTCCTGCACTTCAGTCTGCCGATGCTGCTGTTCGGCTGGGCCGCGGTGCTGCTGCTGTAACCGGCGATTGCCGCCTGGGCGCAAAGCCCCAGCCGGGCGTGTCCAAGGCCTATAGCCCAGGAGCCGCCCATGTCCACCCCCGCTATCCGTATCGAACCTCTCACCGAAACCGACCTGCCCGTCACCACCGAGGTGGTGCGGCTGGCCTTCGCCACCTGGATGGGCGCTGCCGAGCCAGGCGAATTCTGGAACGACCGCGACTATGTGCGCAGTCGCTTCGCCGCGCCCCACACCGCCTGGTTCAAGGCCCTCGACGGCGAGCGACTGGTTGGCGCGGTCTGCGTCACCCGCTGGGGGCGCCACGGCATCCTCGGGCCGCTGGCCGTGCATCCGGACTATTGGAACGCCAAGGTGGCCAAGGCCCTGATGGGCGCCGCGGTCGAGCAACTCGATGCCTGGCAGCTGCTGCATGCCGGACTCTTCACCTTTCCCGACAGTCCGCGCCACCTGGGGCTCTACCAGGGCTTTGGCTTCTGGCCGCGCACCCTGACCGCGGTGATGGCGCGTCCACTGCAGACGCACCCGGCACCGCCAACGCTGAGATTTTCCCTGTCGGCCGAGCCCGAGCGGCTGCTGGCCGCTTGCGCCGAGCTGGGCCGGGCCAATGCCCCGGGGCTGGATGTCTCCGCCGAAATGGCCGCGGTGCACGAGCAGGGACTCGGCGAGAGTCTGCTGCTGCAGGACGCGCAGGGCCGGGCGGAGGGTTTCGCCGTCTGCCATTTCGGGCCCCACAGCGAGGCGGGCACCGGGGTCTGCTATGTCAAGTGCGCGGCGGTCCTGCCCGGTATGGGGGCCGAGGCGCGCTTCGCTCGGCTGATCGCCGCCTGCGACGGCCTGGCCCGGGACCATGGCCAGCAGCGCCTGCTGGCCGGCGTCAACACCGCCCGCCTGGGGGCCTACCGCTGGCTGCTAGCGCAGGGATTTCGCAGCGAGATCCTCGGCATCACTCTGCACCGGGGCGAGGCCCATTACGATCATCCCGAGGTCTGGTTGCTGGACGACTGGCGCTAGTCGATCGGGAGGTATCACCCGCGAAAAACGCTCTGGAATGGGCTAAAGAGCGAAGCGGCAAGGCCGATACAGGGATTCGGATCGCGTGCAGCCCCTGCCGCGGCTGCTCCTTGAGGATTCGATCATGGCCTTGCTCAAGCACTATTCGATCATGCGCGCATTGGACGTTCTGGCCGCGGCGACCGAAACCGCCACGCCCCTGGCCGAGATCGGCAGCTTCCAGGGCGATCCCACCCTGGCCCGGCTGGCCAAGGGGCTGCAAGCGCTGCTGGTGCAGCAGAATGAATTGCAGCAGCAGGTCCAGATCCTCAATCAGGACAATGTCACGCTGACCACTCGGGTGGCCGAGAGCGAAGCGCTGGCCAAGCGCCTGGGTACCCGGTTCGAACTGGTCAGCCAGGGCTCCAGCGAAGGTCTCTGGGACATGGAGGTGGTGGCGGGCGATCCGGTCAATCCGCGCAATGCCTTCTGGTGGTCGGATCAATTCCGCAGCATGCTCGGCTTTCGCGACGAAAGCGATTTCCCCAGCGAACTGGGTAGCTGGGCCAAGCGTCTGCACCCCGAGGACAGCGCCTGGGTGCTGGACGCCTTTGCCGCCCATATGAAGGATCGCAGCGGCCAGACCCCTTTCGATGTGCAATACCGCATCGCCCTGAAATCCGGTGAATACCGCTGGATGCGCGCCACTGGCGCGACCCTGCGCGATGAACGCGGCGTGCCGTTACGCACGGCTGGCTCGCTGCGCGACATCCACGACCAGCGCCTGCGCGACCAGGAGCTGGACGTCACCCTGACCCGCTTCGAACTGGCGCGGGAGATGCTCAACGACGGCCTCTGGGACATGGAGGTGATCGCCGGCGATCCGCTCAATCCCAGAAATCCCTTCTGGTGGTCGCCGCAATTCCGGCGCCTGCTCGGCTACGAGACCCTCCAGGAATTCCCCGACGTACTCGACAGCTGGGCCTCGCGGCTCTATCCGGAAGATCGCGACCGGGTCCTGGAAGCCTTCGGTTCGCACATCAACGACCGCAGCGGCCGCACCGGCTTCGACATCACCTATCGCCTGGTGCTGAAGAACAACGAGGTACGCTGGTTCCGCGCCCGCGGCCAGACCAAGCGCACCGCCGATGGCACCCCGCTGCGCGTAGTGGGCGCCCTGGCCGACGTCCATGCCCTGCATGAGCAGGAATCCCTGCGCGGCAGCCAGGAAGACCAGCACCGCACCATGGAAGAGAACCTGCAGAAGGTGACCGAGATCGTCGGTTCCATCCAGGGTATCGCCGCCCAGACCAATCTGCTCGCGCTCAACGCCGCCATCGAGGCGGCACGGGCCGGTGAGGCGGGGCGGGGCTTCGCCGTGGTGGCGGACGAGGTGCGCAAGCTGGCGACCCGCACCTCGGAGGCCACCCAGCGGGCGGCCGACATGATCCGCAAGTAAGCGGGCCTGGACTCAGGCGTCGCTGGCGGTCGCCTTCTTGCGCGACCGGCTGCGTGGCTTGGGTGCCGGCGGGGCGACGCTGCTCTGGATGCCGCCGACCTGGGTCAGGTTGTCGTCGGGCTGGTCTTCCAGTTCGCGATTGGCCTGGAACCAGTGCTCGAAATCCTGGCCATGGGGACGACCTTCGCGTTCCCAGATTTCATAGGCGCGCTGGCGGATGCGTTCTTCGAGTGTCATACCGGTAACCTCTGGCAAAAGGGCAAGGGAGAGCGGTCGGCAGGACCGGCGCTCATCCTGACTAGGCCCGGGACGACAGTGGAAAGTTTCTCCAGGATCCCAGCCATCCCGGCCCTCTTGCCGCTTGCAGGGCTCTGGCATGCCGCTTCAGCGGCCAAGACCGTTCGTCGGTACCCGGCTAGCCCTGCCAGGCGCGGCGATAGGCGCCCGGTGCCACCCCGTAGGCCTGCTTGAATTGGCGATTGAGGTGACTCTGATCGGCGAAGCCTAGTTGCAGGGCCACTTCCAGCGGCGCCCAACCGGCCCGCAGCAGGCCCTGGGCGCGGGTCAGGCGCTGCTGCTTGAGCCAGGCGTGGGGCGGCAGGCCCGTGGCCCGGCGGAACACCCGCAGGAAATGAAAGGGCGACAGCCCCACGGCCTGGGCCAGCTCTTCTAGGCTAGGCGGTTGCTGCAACCGCTGGCCGAGCAGTTCGCGGGCGCGCTGCACCGCCAGGGGTTCGCGACCCGGTTCTGCCGGGGTGCCCAGACGGGCGTGGCGGCCGAACAGCAACAGCAGCGCCTCGCGCCAGGCGGTCTGCTGTTCCAGGGCCTCGGCGTCACCATCGGCCAGTCGATGCAGCTGGCTGAAGGCCGCGCTCACCTGGGGATCCTGCAGCACACTGGTGGCGAAGGCCGGGGTGGCATCGAGCGCGTCCCAGCTCGGCGAAGACCGGCGCCAGCTGCGCCAGCGTTGGATAGAAGCCGCGGTACTGCCAGCCTTCCTCCACCGCCGTCGCCCCGGTGTGCAACTCGTCCGGATTGATCAGCACCATGCTGCCGGTCGCGGCCAGGTGTTCGGCGCCGCGATGACGAAAGCGCTGGGCGCCGCGTTCGATCACGGTGAACACATAGCCTTCGTGCACATGGGGGGCGAAGCGTTGGCGGCGGTACCGGGCATGCAGCAACTCGACACCGCCCAGTCCGCGCGCCGCCCAGAGGCGGGCGTTTTCTTGTGGTCCGTTCATGAGACTCTCAGGGCATCGACCGTGCCCGATTCCACCTTACCGCGCTACAGCAGCCAGCGCAGCAGATAGAACACCCCCATGCTCAGGATCACCGTGGTCAACACCTGCCGGGTCCACAGCATCAGCCCCACCGCGGCCAGGCCCGCGAGCAGATAGGGATCGACCAGGGTCGCAACCAGCGACTTTTCGCCCGAGAACAGGAGGGGACCGCAGATGGCGGTGAGCATCCCCGGCACGGCGAATTCCAGGAAGGTGCGCAGGTGGCGCCCCAGGCGCAGTGGTAGGCGCGGTTCGAGAAAGAGATAGCGATTGAAGAAGACCAGGGCGGCCATGCCCAGCACGGTGGCGAGGATCATTGCAGGCGCTCCCGCAGACGCCGCACCAAGAAGCCCACGCTCATGCCCGCCAGCCCGCCCAGCACCAGGGCGCCCTGCCACTGCAGGTGATGCAGCCAGACCGACACCAGCAACGCGGTGAGCACGCAGGCGACCGTGGCCAGATCCCGCACCAGGGGCACCACCAGGGCGATGAAGGTGGCGGCGATGGAAAAATCCAGGCCCAGGGCACCCAGGTCGGGCAGCACCCGCCCCAGCAGCAGGCCGGCCAGGGTGAAGAGATTCCACAGCAGGTAGAAGCTCAGGCCCATGCCTAGGGCGCGCCAGCGGTCGAAGCCCGCCGGTTGTTCGGCATGGTTAAGGGCGAAGAATTCGTCGGTGAGCAGAAAGCCGAAGCCCAGGCGCCAGGGCAGTGGTTGAGGCGCCAGCACCCGTCGCATATGCAGGCCATAGAGCAGGTGCTGGGAGGTCAGCAGCAGGGTGGTCAGTAGGATGGTGGCCAGGCCCGCGCCGGCCTTGAGCATGCCCAGGGCCACCAGTTGCGCCGCGCCGGCGAACACCAGCAGGGAGAAGGCCTGGCCTTCCAGCACGCTGAGGCCGGTCTCGATGGCCAGGGCGCCGACCAGGATGCCCCAGGGCGCGCAAGCCAGCGACAGCGGCATGATCTGCCAGGCGCCCTGCAGGAAGGCGCGGCGGCGGGAAGCGGTCATCGGCAGGGCTCCGGATAGCGGGGAAACCCCAGAGTGACGCCCCGCGCCCCGGCCTGTCTTGAACGTTCTTGCGCTACTTCTCCAGCAGGGCGAAGAGTTCCAGGTACTGCTTGGTCAGCTTGTGGCCAGGGTCCAGATGGATCAGCGGACGATGCTGCTGGTGGGATTCGCGCATCTTCACCGAGGCCATCAGCGGCGCCGCCAATACCGGCAGGTCGCGCGCCTGGAGTTCCTCGATCAGCTGGCGTGGGGTGCTGGCCTGGGCGTGGTACTGGTTGATGACGATGCCTTCGACGGTGAGCCTGTCGTTGTAGTCCTCGCGGATCTCGTCCAGCTCCTCGATCAGGTCGTACAGCGCCTGCTGGGCGAAGACATCGCAGTCGAAGGGGATCAGGCAGCGATCGGCGGCGATCAATGCCGAGATGCTGTAGAAGTTCAGCGCCGGCGGGGTATCCAGGTAGATGCGGTCATAGTCTTCGCCGAGCTTGTCGAGGTACTTGGCGAGCTTCTGGATCTTGTACTTGGATTCGAGCTTGAACTGCAGCTCGGTCAGCTCGCCCGAGGCGGCGATCAGATCCAGATTCGGCCAGGCGGTGGCATGGATGTTGGCCTGGGCCTTCTTGCCGCCACTCAGGGTCTGCTTGAAGAAGTCGGCGATGCCGTGGGGCAGGTCGTCGCCTACCTGGCCGGTGAGGTACTGGCTGGAGTTGGCCTGGGGATCGAGGTCCACCAGCAGGGTGCGATAGCCCTCGTGGGCGCTGATGGCCGCCAGGTTGCAGGCGATGCTGGACTTGCCGACGCCACCCTTCTTGTTGAAGACCACGCGGCGCAGGGCATGACCGGCTGGAGAGCTGTGTGCGTTCATTGAGTCGTCCCGACAGAAATGGAAAGCCAGAGGCACAAGGCCCGATCGACCGTTTCGCTTATACCGAAACGCCACGCTCGGACGATGACGAATTTATGGCCATTGCATGACAGCTGTATGACGAGACTAGCGCAACGGTGGAACCTTGGCGCCTGCTCGCCCTTCGAACTCGGCAAGCTTCCGCCGAGAATCCACCATGAATACCCGTCGACTTTCCACCTTGCTGCTGCTCGCCTGTGCTCCCCTGGCCCAGGCCGCCAACGATACCCAGTCGCCGGTACCGGTACCGGGTGCCCCTGCCCAGACCGATACCCGGGTGCTCGAAGCCGGCGCCGATGTCTTGCAGCGCAAACCGCCCATCGCCGCCCTCAATACCTACCTGGACGGCTTCCATTTCTACAATGGCCATCCCCACGGCCAGATGGAAGCCCACCACTATTGCAGCGTCCTGGGCGAAGAGATGTTCCAGTGCGTGATCTACGACGGCAACGTCGCCGACGCCAAGCTGATGGGGGTCGAGTACATCATCAGCGAGCGGCTGTTCAAGACCCTGCCCGAGGCCGAGAAGGCCCTCTGGCATAGTCACGTACACGAGGTGAAGTCGGGTCAGCTGGTCGCACCCGGCGTGCCCCAGGTGGCCGAGCACCGGCTGATGGACAAGCTGGTGCACACCTATGGCAAGACCTGGCACACCTGGCATACCGACCAGGATCTGCAGCTGCCCCTGGGCGTCCCCCAACTGATGATGGGCTTCACCGCCGACGGCCAGCTCGATCCCAAGCTGCTCGCCGAGCGTGACCGCCGCCTGGGCATTTCCAGCACCGAAACCAAGGCCGCCCGCGCCGATCTGCCAACCCCCACGGTCGCCCCCGGCGCCGACGCCTGGCAGCAGGGCAAGGTCATCCAGCTGCAGGACCCCACCGGCCAATTGCACAACCACGATGGCGAGCACACCGAGCAGGGCGTCAATACCAGTTCGAACAAGCCCTGAGGCTTGGGTTAGGCTCCGGTCAAGTAACCCTCTGGAGTCCGCCCGTGTCCTTGCCCACGTTGTATACGCCCCGCCTGCTGCTGCGGCCCTTGCAGCTGGAGGATGCCGGGGCGATCCAGCGGATCTTTCCGCAGTGGGAGATCGTGCGCTACCTCTCGGCCAGGGTGCCCTGGCCCTACCCCGCGGACGGTGCCCTGAGTTTCGTCCGTGATCTGGTCCTGCCCGGCATGGCCGCGGGTACTCACTGGTGCTGGACGCTACGGCTGCAGGCGCGACCGGACGAGCTGATCGGCTTGGCCAGTCTGCAGGAGGAGCCGGACAACCAACGCGGCTTCTGGCTTGATCCCGGATACTGGCGGCAGGGTTTCATGAGCGAGGCCTGTGTCGAGCTCAATCGCTACTGGTTCCAGACACTCGCACGACCGAGTCTGCGGGTGACCAAGGTGATCGCCAACGAAGGCTCCCGCCGGCTGTCGCAGCGCGAAGGCATGCAGCGTATCGCCTGCCTGGAGATGGACAGCGTGAGCGGACGGCTCCCCGCGGAGTGCTGGGCGCTCACCCGGGCGCAGTGGTTGGCGCAGCAGGGGTAGTCACGGGCCCACGCGCCACCGTCCCACACGCCTGGCAGAAGTGTGCGAAGGCGCTCTTGCGCGTCTGGCAGGCGCCGCAGTGGTCGTGCAGGCCGATGCCGCAGTGAGGGCAGAAGTCGATCCCCGCATCCTTGAGGTCCACCGGTCGCTCGCAGCCCGGGCAGACGCCCTTGGCCAGGCGCGCCAGGGCGGTGTCGTAGTGCAATTCCTCGCGGCGCACCGTATCCGGCTGGGCTTCCTTGAGCGCCAGGCGGGCGCGGTAGTCCTGCAGCGCGCGGATGGCATAGCGTCCACCCAGCACCGTCAGCAGGATGCCCACCAGATAGCGCACATAGCCGCCATAGCTGGGCAGATAGGGCACCAGCTCGACGAAAAAGGCGAACAGCGCGAAGAAGATGAAGCCCCAGACGAAGGGCCACCAGGTGCTCTTGCGCTGTCGGACGAACAGCCAGGCCGCCACCGCCAGCAGTGGCAGGGTCAGGGCCAGACGATAGAGAAAGACCCGCAGCTCGGCCTGCTGGCTGGCCTCCAGCCAGGCGGACTGCGCCGACTCGCCAAGGCTGGCCAGGGTACGCTCGGCGGCGTTGGCGCGCTGCTCGGCATCCAGCAGCGCCTGTTCCTGGCGTTCGACCTGCTGCTCGGCTCGGCGCTCACCGGCCTTGAGCTCGTCCAGGGCGCGACTGCGGGCGATCAGCTCGGCGTCCTGCTCGGGGCGCTGGGTGCTCTGGCGGGTGGCCAGCCAGTTGTCGAAGGTCTCGCGGTTGGCCCGGTAGCTGCGTGCCGCCGCGGTCTGCTGCAACTGGGCCTGGTCGAGGGCGTCCTGGGCCGTGCGTCGAGCCTGGTGCGCCTGGCGCTGGTCCCCACGGGCCGTGGCGGTGGCCACCGGGTCCATGAAGTCTTCCAGACCTTGCTGGCGCTCGACCTGGGGCAGATCGCCGACCAGGGTGCCACCCAGGCCGATCAGAAAGCCGGCGAACACCAGCGCCAGCAGCCAGAGGCCGCGATTGAACCACTTTTCCGAAAGCCGCAACGATTTGCCCATGGATCCCTCCTGGTCGAAAGAAGGCTCAGCTTAGCCGCTCCCTGGTCCTCTCGCTCAGGCCAGCTTGATCGCCACCAACCCGGCGGCGAGGCCGGCGCCGATCTGGATCAGGCTGGCGGTGAGAAAGCGATCGAGACCGATCTTGAGCAGGGCGTTCCAGCCGGCGTGCAGCAGGGCGGCGAGCAGTACCAGGGCGAACAGGGGCGTGGTCACGAGGCCTCCGGCCAGGCGGATCCATCAGTCTAGCCCAGGGCGCCTTCCAGGAGGCCGCCCATGGCGCCAGGATCCCCGACGCCGCACACTGGCGGTCGTTTTCGCTGCCGCGCCAGGATGGCCGCCATGAATCCCTCTGCTGCTCTTCCGCCCCTCGCTCCGCCCGTGACGCCACGCCACGGTGCGGTCGGCCTGGCGCTGGTCGCCGGGCTGTCACTGCTGGCTGGCATGACCGATGCCATCGGCTTTCTCGCCACCGGCGATTTCGTTTCCTTCATGAGCGGTAATACCACCCGTCTAGCGGCCGATGTGGCGGCGGGTCGTTGGGCTGCCGTGGGGCACCTGGCGTTGGCCATCGCCACCTTCGTGCTGGGCAACGCCGGCGGCGTGCTGCTGCAGCGGCTGACCCGCCAGCGCGCCTGCCTGCTGCTCGGCCTGCTGGCCCTGCTGCTGGCCCTGGCGGCCAGCCTGCCCGCAGGGCGCCTGGCGCTGCTGACCGGGGTGTTCGCCATGGGCATGGTCAATGCGGTGGTGGAGCAGGTCTATGGCCTGCCCATCGGCCTCACCTACGTCACCGGCGCCCTGTCGCGCTTCGGGCGCGGTCTGGGTCACTGGCTGCTGGGCGAACGCCGTCGCGGCTGGCGCATCCAGCTGGTGCCCTGGCTGGGCATGCTGCTGGGCGGGGTGCTGGGCGCTGCCCTGGAGGCGGGCCTGGGTCTGGCGGCCTGGTATGCCTGCGCGGCACTGGCGGCCATTCTGGCGGTGATCTTTCGCCTGATCCCGCGAGCCTGGCAACTGGGTTATCTGGCGTCATGAGCGAAGCGACCCCTGCCCTGGGCGTCCGCGATCCCGAACTCGGCCAGGCCAAGGTTCGCCTGGCCTTCATCCTGCCGGCCTCGGCCTACATCATCGGCGCCTGGGCCTGCGGCCTGTTCGGTACCGCCGTCCTGCTAGCCAACCTGCTGTGCTACGCGCTGTTCGCCGTGGTGGCCATCGGACTGTTCTTCGAGGTCCGGCAGTGGCCGGGGGTGAAGCCCTGGCGGCGCCTCCTGGCCATGAGCCTGGACTTCAGCGCCATCACCTTTTCCTCCATCACCAGCGGCGAGGCCCTGCTGCCACTGTTCGGCGTGCTGCTCTGGGTCACGGTGGGCAATGGCCTGCGCTATGGGCGTGGCTACCTGTTGCTGGCCACCGGACTGTCACTGACCGCCCTGGCCGCCATCATCGCCGGGATGCCCTTTCTGCAACGCTATCCCACGGTGGCCCTGATGATGCTGGTGACCGCCCTGCTGGTGCCCGGCTACGTCTATTTCCTGCTGACCCGCATCCAGGATTCGCTGCGCGAGACCCAGGCCGCAAACCTGGCCAAGGCGCGCTTCCTGGCCCAGGCCAGCCATGACCTGCGCCAGCCGATCCATTCCATCGGCCTGTTCACCGCCTGCCTGCGCGACAGCCAGCTGAGCGCGGATCAGGGGCAGCTGGTGGACAACATCGACCGCTCGCTGCTGGGCGTCGAGCAGCTGTTCCGTTCGCTGTTGAACATCTACACCCTCGATCAGAAGCAGGTCAGCCCGCGGCGCACGGTGGTCGACCTGGATACCCTGGTCGACGACCTGATCCGGCAGAACGCCGAGGCGGCGCGCTGGGCGGGGGTGGAGATCCGTTGGCGCCCTTGCGGCCTGCAGGTCTACAGCGATCCGGCGTTGCTGCTCACCTCGCTGCAGAATCTGCTGTCCAACGCCCTCAAGTACGCGCCCGGCCAGCCCCTGCTGCTGGCGGTGCGCCGCCGTCAGGGCCGGCTCGCCCTGGTGGTCTACGACCAGGGCCCCGGCATCGCCGCCGAGCACCTGCCGCACCTGTGCGAAGAGTTCTATCGGGTACGGGAGACACGGGATCGCGACATCGAGGGGGTCGGCCTTGGCCTATCCATCGTGCAGCGCATCGCCACCTTGCTGGAACTGCAGCTGATCATCCGCTCGCGGCCTGGGCGGGGCACGGCGGTCAGCCTCCAGGGATTGCCACTGGCCGCCGTGCCGCTGGAGGCGCGGCCAAGACCGGCGAGCGGTCCCCAGCACCTGCTCGCCGGCTGGCGGGTGCTGCTCATCGAAGACGATGCCAATGTGCTGCTGGCCACCGCGACCCTGCTGCGCAGCTGGGGCTGCGAGGTCGCCACCGCCACCAGCATCCCCGCCGGTGCCGTGGCCTGCGATCTGGTGATCACCGATTTCGATCTGGATCGCAGTGCCTCGGGTGCCGACTGCATCGCCTATCTCAACCGGCTGCAGGGCCGACGCATTCCGGCCATCGTGGTGACCGGCCATGACATCCCGCAAGTCCAGCAGGCGCTGGGCGATGCCGAGATTCCGGTGCTGGCCAAGCCGGTACGACCGGCGGAGTTGCGCGCCCTGCTGCTGGCCTTTCGCGTCGCGGCTACCTGAGCGAACGCTGGGCGCCGAGGCCGGTCTTGGCACCAAAGGCGGCCGCTGCGGCGCGGGTGCCGACGCCCAGGGTGCGCAGCAGCGCGGACACATGGATGCGCACGGTAAAGGGCGAGATGGTCAGGACCCGCGCGATCTCCTTGTTGCTCAGGCCCTGGGTGATCAAGCCGAGTACCTCCAACTGCCGCGGCGTCAGCGCCTGCAGCCGGTTATCGGGTGCCAGGCTGGCCGGGGCCAGACTCGGCGTGGCGTAGCGCACCACCGGTTGCCCGGCGAGACAGTCGGCGATGGCCTCGGCCATGGCCGTCGGCGGCAGGGCCTTGCCGATGAAGCCATCCACGCCCGCCGCCAGGATGTGCTCGATCACCGTGGCGTCTTCGAGCATAGAGACCACGATCAGGGTGCTGCGCTTGAATTCCTGGCGCAGCGCGCGCAGCGAAAAACTCAGGTCCTGACCGGGATAGAGCAGGTCCAGCAGCAGGCCGCTGGGCGGCTCGCCCTGGCGCGCCAGTTCCAGGACCTGTTGCAGGCTGTCGGCCTGCTCCACCTGTGCCTGCGGCTGCAGCTGGCGCAGGATGCGCACCAGGCCTTCACGAAACAGCGGATGGTCGTCGGCGACGATGAAACGTTGCATCTCTGGCTATCCTGGGGCCGCAGACGCCGGTCGCAACTCCGGGGTGGCCCAAAGCCTTTAGTCTAGCGCAGCGGTCGAAAGTGGACCACTTGGTAAAATTCCTGGGCCGCCGCGGCGCTCACCCGTTTTGCGCCATGCCGCGCGTGGCGGCCAGCGGCTCCGGCGGGGCCTGCACAGGGCCTGCGCCCAGCTGCCGCCGCATCAGCCACTCGAAGGCGGCGGTCAGCAGCACGGCCGCGCAGGCCAGTCCCAGCGCCAGCCCCCACCACACCCCGTGCGGACCGAAGCCTGCGTGCACTCCCAGGAGCCAGGCGCTGCTGGCGCCGATCAGGCAATAGCAGAGCAGCCCGCCATAGAAGCCCAGACGCGCCTGGCGGATGCCGCGCAGGGCGCCCTGGGCGATGCTCTGGGTGCCGTCGAAGATGACGAACAGCGCAGCGATCAGCACCAGCTGCCGCGCTAGCTCGCTGACCGGACTGTGGGCATCTGGCAGGAACAGTCCCACCAACCATGCGGGAAAGCTCCAGAACAGCAGGGCGATGCCCAGCATCACCAGGGCGCCGCCGCCGATGGCCAGCCGCCCCACCAGCAGCGCCTCCCGTGGCCGGCCCGCGCCCTGATGCTGGCCGATGCGAATGCTGGTGGCATAGGACAGCCCCGCCGGCAGCATGAACACCAGGTACACCAGCTGGTTGGCGATCTGATTGGCCGCCAGCGCCGTGGCACCCAGGGCGCCCATGCACAGGGCCGCGGCGAGGAACAGGCAGGCCTCCACCGCATAGGTGCCGCTGATCGCCAGACCCTGGCCGAGGGTGTCGGCGAGGGCGCGGCGATCCGGGCGGCGCAGATAACGACGCAGGGGATAGGCGGCATAGGCCGGGTGCCGGGCGATATACAGCGCCAGCCCAAGGGCTGCGCCATTCATCACCACGGCGGTCACCGCGCCGATGCCCGCGAGCCCGGGCTGCGGCAGGCCGCCCCAGCCGTGCAGCAGGGCGAGGTTGAACAGGGCGTTGAGCACCGCCGCACCCAGGACGATGGTCAGCACCGGCCCGGGTCGTTCCAGGGCGCTGGTGAAGCCGCGCAGGGTCATGAACAGCAGGTGGCCGGGCAGGGCGAAGGCCAGGCAGCGCAGGAACACCCCGGCCGCCTGACGACTTTCTTCCGGCTGGCCGGCCAGGGCCAGCAGCGGCTCGATGTGCCACAGCAGGGTGCCGGCCAGCAGCGCCAGCACCCCGGCGATCCAGATTCCCGCCGCGGTCACCGCCGCTACCCCTTCGCTATCCCCCGCACCCCGGCGCAACGCCGCCAGGTTGGCCACCGCGGTGATCACCCCCACGCAGATCACCGAGACGAAGGAATAGACCGCAGCGCCCAGGCCGCCACCGGCCAGGGCGGCAGGCCCCAGGCGCCCCATCATCAGGGTGTCGGTGAAGACCATGGCCACATAGGCCAGCTGGGCGCCGATCAGGGGCAGGGCGAGACGCAACAGCGCGAGCAATTCGTGACGCGGCAGGGACATGGGGCGATCTCGCTGAACGGGAGGCGACTTTGACAAGAACTCATTGTTGGATGCGGTCGCGCCGCCCACAATCGGAAAATAGCCATGTCATCCATGAGTCTGAGTCATGCCTGAAGTCTCCACGCGGCTGCCGCCGCTGTACGCCTTGCGCGCCTTCGAGGCCGCCGCCCGCCATGGCTCCTTCACTCGCGCGGCCCAGGAATTGTCGCTGACCCAGAGCGCGGTCAGTCGCCATGTACGGACCCTGGAAGAGACCTTTGGCTGCCGCCTGTTCGAACGCGCCGGGCGTCAGCTGGCGCTGACCGAGCCCGGCAAGCTGCTCTTGCCCGGCCTGAGCGAAGGCTTCGAGGCGCTGGCGCGGGCCTGCGGCAATCTCGTCGTGGCGGAGGGCACCCTGAGGCTCAAGGCGCCCACCACCCTGTCACTGCGCTGGCTGCTGGCGCGTCTGGCGCGCTTTCGCCAGCTCAGTCCGCAACTGGACATCCAGCTCACCAGCGTCTGGATGGCCAGCGACCGGGTCGACTTCGTCCATGAACCCTTCGATTGCGCGGTGCTGCTCGGCAATGGCCGCTTCCCGGCGGATTGGGAGGTGGTGCCGCTGTTCGACGAGTGGCTGGTACCGGTCTGTTCGCCAGCCGCGGCCCGAGAGGGCGTCTGGGATGTGGCGCGCCTGCAACGGGAAGAGCTGCTGCATCCCACCTTCGACCGCCGCGACTGGCGTCGCTGGCTGCAGGCCATGGGCTTGACCCAGGCGGTGCCGCTCAGCGGCGGCCAGGTGTTCGACACCCTGGAACTGGGCATGGCTGCCGCCGCGCGTGGCTATGGGGTTTCCATCGGCGATCTGGTGATGCTCGCCGAGGACCTGGCGGCCGGGCTGATCGCCTTGCCCTGGCCAGCGGCCGTGGCCAGTGGCGATGCCTATTATCTGGTCTGGCCACGCAATCGTCGGGGGCAGGCACGCGTTCGCCAGCTGGGCGATTTTCTGCAGCGGGAGGTGGCGTCCCAGAGCCTGCCAGAGGTCATTCGCCACAAATAAGGCGCCAGACATCCGTCATTCGCTTTAGTTCGTCACGCTCCAGCCGATAAACTAACCGTTCATCGCTAAGAAGGCCGCCGTAGAGCGGCTCGTCCCTGATGTAGACCCTTGCCCTCAATTTCGTACTGCCCTACAGGGATGTAGGCGCTTTGGAGTCCTCTATGGTCATTTCTCCGCGTCGTAGTATTGCCCGACAACTTGCCTTGGCCCTCAGTCTGGTACTGATTGTCGTGATCGCCGGCAGCTGTCTGTTCGCCCTGCATGCCTTAAGCGTGTCCATCGAAGGCACTCAGCGCAAGCACCTGGGCAGCGAGGCCCGGCTGCTCTCCGATCAGCAGCAGACCTTCCTCGGTACGCTCAAGGTCAGCACCCAGCGCCTTGCCAATCTGTTCGAGCGCCGCTTCGATGGCGGCCTTTCCCGCAGCAGCGAGCGTACCGTCGTCGCCGGCACCGATACCCCGGTACTGCTCTACAAGGGCGAGGCGCTCAACAATGACTTCACCCAGGTCGATGATTTCACCCGCCTCACCGGCGGTACCGCCACCATCTTCGTGCGCGATGGCGACGACTTCACCCGCATCACCACCTCGCTGAAGAAGCAGGACGGCAGCCGCGCCATCGGCACTCGCCTGGACCGCAAGCATCCCGGCTATGCCGGTCTGCTGCAGGGCCAGACCTACGTGGGGCGTGCCCAGCTGTTCGGTCGCTCCTACATGACCCAGTACAGCCCGGTACGCGACACCCAGGGCCAGGTCATCGCCGTGCTCTATGTCGGCTTCGACTACACCGACGCCCAGGCCCAGCAACTGGCCCAGCTGACCCAGCTGCGCATCGGCGAGACCGGCTCCCTGGCCCTGCTCGACGAACAGGGCAACTGGCTGGTCCCGCCGGCCAATGCCAAGCAGACCGACGAATTGCTCGCCGACCTCAAGAGCGATCCCAAGCAGCACGTACATGGCTGGCAGGACGGCAATCAAGCCTTCCTCAGCGTCAGTGCGCCAGTCGCCGGCGAAGGCTGGACCGTGGTCGCCACCCTGCCCAAAGCCGAACTGGACGCCCCAGTGCATGCCGTTGGCCTGCGCCTGGCCATCGGCAGTCTGATCGCCCTGGTGCTGGCAGTGGTCGCTTCGGTCGTGCTGCTGCGCCGCAAGCTCAGCCCGCTGGGCCAGCTGGTGGAGCGGGCCCAGGCCCTGGGTCGCGGTCAGCTCAGCGTGCGCGTCGAGGCGCGCAGTCACGACGAGATCGGCGAACTCGCCCAGAGCTTCAACCAGATGGCCGATGCCCTGGCCTCCACCGTCGAGCAGGTTCGTGGCTCCTCGCGCGCGGTCACCGAGCGCTCCCAGCAACTGAGCCAGCTCTCCGACCAGACTCTCAGACGCTCCGCCGAGCAGTCCACCCAGATCGACAGCATGGCCAGCGCCGTGGAGGAATTCAGCGCCACCGCCCAGAACATCGCCGATGGCATGCAGCGCACCGAGCGCCTGGTGCAGGAAAACGCCCAGCAGACCCGCACCGGTACCCAGGCCATGCAGGGCGCCTCGGGTGCCCTGGAGCAGATTGCCGATTCCCTTGCCAGCACCGCCGAATTGATCAAGGGCCTGGATGGCCGCTCCCAGCAGATTGGCGGCATCATCGGCGTCATCAGCGGGATCGCCGAGCAGACCAACCTGCTGGCGCTCAACGCGGCCATCGAAGCGGCCCGCGCCGGTGAGCAAGGCCGTGGCTTCGCCGTGGTCGCCGATGAAGTCCGGCAATTGGCCGGTCGCACCAGCGAGGCCACCCGCGAGATCTCCCAGATGATCGGCGCGGTGCAGGGCGAGACCCAGCGCGCCATGGGCGCCATCGACGAAGGCAATCGCCTCATGGAGCAGGGCCTGGCGCGTAACGCCGATGTGGCCCAGGCGCTGCGCAGCATCGACCAGCAGGTCGCCGAGGCGGTGGAGCAATTCTCCGGCATCGCCCAGGCCACTGCCGAGCAGAGCACCACCGCCACGGCGCTGAGCCGCAACATCCAGGCGATCGCCGTGGACAACGCCGCCCAGCGCGATGCCGCCGAGGTACTGGCCGGTACCGCTGGCGAGCTGCGGCACCTGGCGGAAGACCTGAGCGCCGAAGTGGGCCGGTTCAGCTAGCCGGATCTTTCTGGCAGAACCGAAAGGGAGGCTCAGGCCTCCCTTTTTCATTCCTGCGCACCTTGGCGCTTGCCTGGCTGCAATACTCTGACTACTGTATGCAAATACAGTATAAGAGGAGGGGTGTCATGGGCGTATCCAACGAGGCGGTGCAGGCCGTCGAACGCATGCTGACCACGCTACGGGCGGAGCGCGACGACTATCGCGAGCTGGCCCACCAATGGCGGGCCATGTGCTTCGAGCTGGCGCAGGAAAACCAGGCGCTGCGAGATCGGCTGCAGGAGCCGCCGCGGCACTATGGTCCGCCTGCCGGCGTCTAGTGACTCGCCCGATACTGCAGCGCTTCGGCCAGCTGCGCCCGCTGGATCTCGGCCTGGCCGGCCAGATCGGCCAGGGTGCGGGCTACCTTGACCACCCGGTGCAGGGCGCGCAGGGACAGATTCAGGCGTTCGCCGGCGCCTTCCAGCCAGCGCTGATCGGCTTCGCTCAGGACACATACCTGGTGCAGCTGATCGAGGCCGAGCAGGGCGTTGGGGCGGCCCTGGCGCGCCAGTTGGATGGCCCGGGCCTCGGCGACCTGGCGTGCGGCCTCCGCCGTGGTGAGCTCGGCAGCCGGTGAGGCGCCCAGGCGCAGGTGCTCGCGGGCCACGGTCAGGTGCAGGTCGATGCGGTCCAGCAGCGGACCGGACAGCTTGCCCCTATAGCGCTGGATCTGCTCCGGACTGCAGCGACAGCGGCCGCTGGGGTCGCCCAGGTAGCCGCAAGGACAGGGATTCATCGCCGCCACCAGTTGGAAGCGCGCCGGAAAGCGTACCCGCTCGCGTGCCCGGGCGATGACGATCTCGCCACTTTCCAGGGGCTCGCGCAGCACCTCCAGCACCTTGCGATCGAATTCCGGCAACTCGTCGAGAAACAGCACCCCGCGATGGGCCAGGGTGATCTCGCCAGGCCCGGGGCGGCTGCCACCGCCCACCAGCGCCGGACCTGACGCCGAATGGTGCGGCTGACGAAAGGGTCGCTGCGGCCAGTGTTCCAGCGGCTCGGGTCCGGCCACCGAATGGATGGCGGCCACCTGCAGCGCCTCTTCCTCGTCCAGGGGTGGCAGGAGCCCTGGCAGGCGGCTGGCGAGCAGGGTCTTGCCGGTTCCTGGCGGTCCGGCGAGCAGCAGGTTGTGGGCACCGGCTGCAGCCACCACCAGGGCACGCTTGGCCGCCTGCTGTCCCTGGACCTCGGCGAGATCGGGATAGGGCAGCGGGGTGCGCAGCAGGCCGCTGGGCTGATAGGGCGCCAGCGGCGCCTGGCCGCTCAGATGGCCGGCGAGCTCCAATAGGTGATCGACCGCCAGCACCGTCAGGCCGCTGGCCAGGCAGGCTTCCTCGGCATTGGCACGAGGCACCACCAGGATACGGCCCGCCGTTCGGGCGGCCAGCGCCGCCGGCAGTACGCCGCGAATCGCCCGCACCGCGCCCGACAAGGCCAGCTCCCCCAGGCATTCGTAGCCGTCGAGGCCTTGCGCCGGCAGCTGCCCGCTGGCGGCGAGGATGCCGATGGCCAAAGCAAGGTCGAAGCGCCCGCCGTCTTTAGGGAGATCGGCGGGAGCGAGATTGAGGGTGATGCGGCGACTGGGGAATTCGAAACCGGCCGTGAGGATGGCGCTGCGCACCCGATCCTTGGCTTCGCGCACGGCGGTCTCCGGCAGGCCCACCAGGGTGAGGGCGGGCAGGCCATTGGCCAGGTGCGCCTCGACCACCACCGGCGGCGCTTCCACGCCCACCTGGGCGCGGGTATGAACGAGGGCAAGCGACATGATCTCTCCTTGATCGTGCTTCGCTAGACAGCAGGCTGCACCATCCTGGCGCGCCTTCAAGGTCAGTCGGCGGCGGCGACATCCGTGGCCGGGGTCACCGGCGGCTTCACGTCCTGGGTCTGGCTGTTCTCCAGCTCGTTCAGACGCGCTTCGAGGGCCTCCAGGCGCGCACGTGTGCGGGCCAGCACCGCCATCTGCGCATCGAATTCATCACGGCTGACCACATCGAGCTTGCTCAGCGCACCCTGGAGCAGGGCCTTGAACTGGCTCTCGATTTCCGCCTTGGGCAGCGGCGAGTCCTGACCGAACAGCCGGCTGGCCTGCTGAGTCAGGGAGTCGAACAGCGAACGGGTCGTGGACATGGTTATTCCCTGCCTGTAATCAAAGCCCGAGTGTAGCACAGCGGCTCCTGTGCTCCGGACAGCCACGACTGCACCGCTTTGGTGCCATCCCCATGCCAGAGCTGTTCGCTGTTGGTGCAAAGTCCTGCCCCATGACCGGTGGTCTGCCCTGTCAGGAGGCGCGCCAGGCCCACCGGCCCCGGTAATACGGCCCCCTTCAAAAACCTGGCAAGCTTTCTGCTACTGCCGAAGCAGAGACGGGCGTCAGCGGACGCCTGGGGTAGAGGCGCGCTCTGGCCGCTTCTGCCGTAACCACGGCGATTACCACGCCGACGGTTAAACAGACGGTCACTGCGCTAGACTTGGGCCGGGGTTTGTTTTCCTGGGGCAAGTCAACTCAATCGGGAGAAGTTTCATGAAACTAGTCACCGCCATCATCAAGCCGTTCAAGCTCGACGACGTGCGTGAGTCGCTGTCCGAGATCGGTGTGCAAGGCATCACCGTTACCGAGGTCAAGGGCTTTGGCCGTCAGAAGGGCCACACCGAGCTCTATCGCGGCGCCGAATACGTCGTCGACTTCCTGCCCAAGGTCAAGATCGACGTCGCCATTGCCGACGATCAACTCGATCGCGTCATCGAGGCCATCACCAAGGCCGCCAACACCGGCAAGATCGGTGACGGCAAGATCTTCGTGGTGAATCTCGAGCAAGCCATCCGCATCCGTACCGGCGAAACCGACACAGACGCCATCTGACGCGTTAACCGACCGCCCAACCCCACACGAGCCCCAGGAGAAACAACGATGACTCTGCGCACCTACGCAGGGCTAGGAGCCCTCATGTCTTTCGTAGCGCTGCCGGGCCTAGCCATGGCCCAGGAAGCGGCTGCGGCACCAGCAATCAACAGTGGCGATACGGCGTGGATGCTGATCTCGACGGCCCTGGTGCTGTTCATGACCATCCCTGGTCTCGCGCTGTTCTACGGCGGCATGGTGCGTGCCAAGAACGTCCTCTCGGTGATGATGCAGTGCTTCGCCATCACCGGTCTCATCAGCATCCTGTGGATGGTCTACGGCTACAGCCTGGCCTTCGACACCACCGGCATGGAGAAGGGCGTCACCAATCTGAATTCCTTCATCGGTGGCCTGAGCAAGGCCTTCCTGTCCACCCTGGAGCATGATGCCGTCACCTCGGCTACCGCACTGTTCCCGGAAAGCGTCTTCGTCACCTTCCAGATGACCTTCGCCATCATCACCCCGGCGTTGATCGTCGGCGCCTTCGCCGAGCGCATGAAGTTCTCCGCCATGCTGGTCTTCACCGGCCTGTGGTTCACCTTCGTCTACGCCCCCATCGCCCACATGGTCTGGAGCGGTGACGGCGGCCTGATGTGGGACTGGGGCGTACTGGACTTCGCGGGTGGCACCGTGGTGCACATCAACGCCGGTGTGGCCGGCCTCGTCGCGGCCCTGGTCCTGGGCAAGCGCAAGGGCTATCCCACCACTCCCATGGCGCCGCACAACCTGGGCTATACCCTGGTCGGTGCCGCCATGCTGTGGGTCGGCTGGTTCGGCTTCAATGCCGGTTCCGCCGCCGCTGCCAACGGCACCGCCGGCATGGCCATGCTGACCACCCAGATCGCCACCGCCGCTGCCGCCCTGGGCTGGATGTTCGCCGAGTGGATCACCCACGGTAAGCCGAGCGCCCTGGGCATCGCCTCCGGCGTGGTCGCCGGTCTGGTGGCCATCACCCCGGCCGCCGGTACCGCCGGTCCCATGGGCGCCCTGATCATCGGTCTGGTTTCCGGTGTGGTGTGCTTCTTCACCGCCACCAGCCTCAAGCGCAAGCTGGGCTACGACGACTCCCTGGACGCCTTTGGCGTGCACGGCATCGGCGGCATCGTCGGCGCCCTGCTGACCGGGGTCTTCGCTGCCCCGGCCCTGGGCGGCTTCGGCACCGTCACCGACATCGGCGCCCAGCTGTTCATCCAGTTCAAGGGCGTGGCCTTCACCATCGTCTACACCGGCATCGTCACCTTCGTGATCCTCAAGGTGCTGGACGTGGTCATGGGTCTGAGAGTCAACGAAGAAGAGGAAACCGTGGGTCTGGACCTCACCTTGCACAACGAGCGTGGCTACAACCTGTAAGCCGCCGCTCTGGAAAAAGGCGCCGCGAGGCGCCTTTTTTACGTCTGCCGTACGGCCGGAACAACCGTCGTCCTGCTGTGTCTAGACTGCACGCCAGCGGTGTGCAATCACCGCTTTGCTTTTCCGATCGTCGCGCTAGAATGCGCGCCCAGTCAGTCGGCGGGGGTTGTTCATGTGGCTGCAGCGGACCTTTTCCCTGCGCGCGCGGGCGCGTGGTTTCCATCTCGTCACGGCTGAGGTGCTGGAGCAACTGCCCGAGCTTGGCGAATGCCGGATCGGCCTGCTGCACCTCTGGCTGCAGCACACCTCGGCCTCGTTGACCATCAACGAGAATGCCGACGGGGCGGTGCGCCGTGACTTCGAGCGGTTCTTCAATCAGCTGGTGCCCCAGGGGCAGGCCGGTTACGAGCACGACTACGAAGGCCCGGACGACCTGCCTGCGCATTTCAAGAGCAGTCTGCTCGGCTGCAGCCTGAGCCTACCAATCCAGGCCGGGCGCCTGGCGCTGGGAACCTGGCAGGGCATCTACCTGGGCGAGCATCGCGACCAGGGTGGCGCGCGGCGGCTGATCGCGACGTTGCAAGGCGAATAGCCAGGAATTTTTTTTAAGAGGCCGCGTCAAAACGCGCGGTCCGATTTTGCCAAAGTCTGTGGAGGCGGTTTATGAGCGACGAAGATCTGGAGCAGGACGACCTGGAGACCGGGGCGGAAGAAGAGGGCGATAACGAAGACTTCGCTGCCGCAACCGACGACGCCGAGCAAGAGGAAAGCGGCGAAAGCGAAACACCCGCGTCCGGCAGCAAGGCCAAGAAGAAGCGCGAAGCCGAGCCCGAGGAACTGCCTTCGGTGGAAGCCAAGCAGCGCGAGCGGGATGCGTTGGAAAAGGCCATGCAGGACTTTCTGGCCCGCGGTGGCAAGGTGCAGGAGATCGACGCCAATGTGGTCGCCGATCCGCCCAAGAAGCCCGACAGCAAGTATGGCAGTCGGCCCATCTAGGACCACGCCATACCGCCTTCGAAACCCCGCCTCGGCGGGGTTTCGTCTATCTGGCAGTTACAGCAGCGCCATCACCATGATGAAGCCGGTAAAGGCCGCAGCCATGGTCGCAAGGCAGGCCATGCAGATTACATCATCTCTCTCATACATGTTGGCAACGCCCTAAAGCCTAATGGGGTGATGGCATTTTGCTCCTCTGGCAAACATCTCCCTGTGTGGCTCATCGCAAAAGGCCACCATCTCGCCGCCGCGATGCCAAGCAGTTCACCAATGCCGGGGTGGTCCGTAATAGGGTCGCGCCTCATAGGCCGGCGGATAGGCGTAGTAGCCCGGCGGTGCCGGCCGCCAACGCGGCGCGGCATAACCCGGTTGCGGATAGGGTTGGTAGTAGCTGTAGGGGTAGCGATCCCTGCGGTAATAGGGGTGGTGCCGGTGATGCCGTCGAAATTCGCCCGCCGGCAGGAATTCGCCGCCCTCGGCGACGGCTGCGGCGCCGCCCGCCCAGGGTTGTCCTCGATCGGGGCCTTCATGGGCGGCGGCCAGGCCGCTGGCGGTCAGGGTGGCGGTCAACAGCAGAATCAACGACGCTCGCGATGCCATGGTGTTCTCCTCGCGGCGCTCGATAGGCCGCGTCACCATGAAACACCTTTGGCGGTCAGCGGACGTCAGGCCAGGTAAAGGTCCGGTAAGCCCGCCCGTCCACTCAGCCCCAATCGAGGCCCTGCATGCCCACGGCGACGATCAGCGCCATGGCCAGCAGGCCGATACCGCACATCAGGATGGTCAGCTCCAGTTGATCCAGACGTCGCTTCATCCCTGCCACCAGTGCCAGAGGGTAAAGCCGACCAGCGCCAGCACCAGGCCGAGAAACAACCGGTTCAGCCACAAGCTGACGCCGCTCAGCACCCTGAACCAGAGGGGTACGGTCGGCTCGGCGGCACGCGGGCCGGGCTGGTCGATGGCTGGTTGAGGCAGGGCGCCGGACAGGGCAGGGGCGATGAGGGGAATCGAGGGAATCGGCATGCAGTAAGCGCCTCCGTGCGCCTGGTGCGAGGTCTGGTTGACCGCAGCGGCCAACCGGGGGCGAGCGGCGCCCTTGATCGGCGGCCACCTCTGCGATCGATCATCGCCGAAAATCTTGGCGATCGGGTGACGGGCTCCCGAAAAGGTCGGGCGGATCGCACTCTTGACGGCAAATGGCAGAGCACCTGGGGCCATGGCGGCGACTCCTGGATGGCGCGGATCCCTTAGAGACTTGAGCGCCTGGTCGGACAGGCGCAGTCTGGATGACCTTAGCGCACCCTGGCGCGAGGCCCTGTGGGAAAACGTCATGACCAATCTGTTTCGCGACCTGCCCGATGCCTCCGCCGCGGAGGTGTTCACGTCCCTGCTGGCGCGGCCCGGTTGCCGCATCGAACGCATCGTTTCCCAGGGCCAGACGACGCCAGCGCAGACGCCCTATCGGCAGGCCCATGAGGAGTGGGTGCTGGTGCTGCAGGGCGCCGCGCGGATCGCCCTGGAAGGGCGGGAGGTGGCGCTCGAGCCAGGGGATACGCTGCTCATCCCCGCCCACGCTGAGCACTGGGTGACCTATACCGATCCCACAGTCGCCACGGTGTGGCTGGCTCTTCATCTCGGCGTGGTGGACGGAGCCCCGGCGCCGGCGTGAGGGTGATGGCGCCTAGCGCTCTTTCGACAGCCGTCGCTAGCGGACCAGGGTCACCGGGCCATGGTCGTCGCAGTGGCCGTCATGGACATGATGCAGCCGGCCATCCACCAGGTAGTCGACATGATCGCCGTGGGGCACGGCTTCGTGACCGCAATCGGGCCCATGGACGTGGTCGGCTGCATGGCCGCTGCTCTGGCCATGGGTGCAGTGATCCGGATTGGTCGCATTGACCTCCAGCACGTGCTCGTCCACGTGGTCACCATGCATGTGGTGCAGATGGCCGTCGTGGAGATAGTCGATGTGGCCCGCGTGCTCGATGGCGGTGTGGCCACAGTTCGGACCGTGCTGATGGCTGTGATTGGCGTGATGCTTTTGGCTGCAGGTGCTCATGGTGCTGACTCCAGAAAAGGTGGGTGTCGGGCGACGCCGTGCCATTAAAAAGTCTGAAGTGGGTAGAGAGTCAAGATCGTCTGGGCGGGATTCGCAAAGGATTGCGGCCGTCTAGGACGAGCCTTGGCACCCTTGGGGTCAGGAGCAGGAGCAGGAGGGCGGTGCTGGGCCGCAAGGGAAGGGGCGTGACGAGATAGCGACGCCTGCAGGCTGGCTTGCCCATATCGCAGGCACAAAAAAACCGGCGCTAGGCCGGTTTCTCTGATTTCCAGATCCCGCAGGATCTGGAAGCTTGTCTTGGTGCCCAGGGACGGAATCGAACCGCCGACACGGGGATTTTCAATCCCCTGCTCTACCAACTGAGCTACCTGGGCAACGGGGCGCATTAAAAGCGTTTCTCGACCCTGTGTCAACAGCGAGCCCAAAAAAATTTAGATTTTTCGGGCGCTTAGCCGTCGACTCAGGCGCTGGGGGGCACGTAGCCCTCGGCCTGGGCGTAGTCTTCGCCGGACAGGAACTTGTCCATCTCGGCTTGCAGGAACTTGCGATCCTCGGCGTTCATCATGTTCAGCCGGCGCTCGTTGATGAGCATGGTCTGGTGCTTCTGCCACTCTTCCCAGGCCTGCTTGGAGACGTGCTGGTAGATGTCTTCGCCCTTGGCGCCGGGGTAGGGCGGACGATCGAGGGCGGGCAGCTCCTGCTTGTGCTTGCGGCACATCACGGTGCGGGTCATGCGGGTTCTCCTTTGAGCGCCTGCTCGGCGCGCTTGAGCAGTTTCTGCACCGGGGCGGCGAGGCCCAGGCGCGGCGGGGACGCGAGGTTATACCAAAGCCAGTCGCCCTCGGCCACGCGGTGCTGGCGGTGGTCCACCTGCACCAGCCAGGGTTCGATGGCCAGTTGGAAATGGCTGAAGGTGTGCACCAGGCCGGGCAGCGCCTGGCGTTCGTCGATGGCGAGGCCCTGGCGTTCGGCGAGGGCTTCGAGTTCGGCCACGTCGGCCACCTCCGGCGGACCCCAGAGACCGCCCCAGAGGCCGGTCGAGGGGCGGCGCTGGAGGAGCACGGCATTGGCGTCGTTGACGAACAGCGGCATCAGGGTGCTGCGCTGCGGCAGAGTCTTGCGTGGCTTGGCGGCGGGAAAGTCGGTTTCCTGGCCCAGCAGGTGGGCACGGCAGCCGGGCTTGACCGGGCACAGCAGACAGCTGGGTTTGCTGCGGGTACAGAGGGTGGCACCCAGGTCCATCATCGCCTGGGTGTAGTGGCCGACCCGCTCGTGGGGCATCAGTCGGTCGGCCACCTCCCACAGACGGCGGGCCACGGCGGGTTCGCCCGGATAGCCGGGAGTGGCGGTATAGCGGGCCAGGACGCGTTTGACGTTGCCATCGAGGATGGGCGCCCGGATGCCCATGCTCAGGCTGGCGATGGCGCCAGCGGTGGAGCGGCCGATGCCGGGCAATTCGGCTAGGGCCTCGACGCTGCGCGGGAACTCGCCGCCATGGCGCTCGACCACGGTCTTGGCGGCCTTGTGCAGGTTGCGCGCGCGGCTGTAGTAGCCGAGGCCGGTCCAGAGGTGCAGCACCTCGTCTTCCGGCGCCGCGGCCAGGGCCTCGACAGTGGGCAGCGCCTGCATGAAGCGGTCGAAGTAGCCCAGCACGGTGGCGACCTGGGTCTGCTGGAGCATGATCTCCGAGACCCAGACGCGATAGGGCGTCACGCCCTGTTGCCAGGGCAGGTCCTTGCGGCCGTGCAGGTCGTACCAGGCCAGCACGGCGGTACCAAAGGCGTCGTCAGTCATCGGCGTTGCAGCAGCCCTCGGATGGCGTTCTGGATGTCGGGGCTGATTTTATCACCGAGCTTCTCTTCGATTTTTTCGTTCAGACGATTGCCAGCGGCACGGGCGATGATCTGGCCCATGGCCTCGCGATCCAGGCGGCAGGCCTTGGCGCCCAGTTCCAGGGGGCCGCGGCACTGCAGCGGCCACTCGATATCCGCATAGCGCTCGCCGACCCGGCAGCCGGGATCGGCGGCGGCATTGGTGTCGCCCTGCACGGTGATGCCCAGGCGGTAGTCGAGGCCGAGGGTGCGCAGGTCGATGTCGCCCGCGCCCTTTACCGCCAGGCCCGGCACGCTGACGCTGAGGTCCTGGTTGCGGGCCACGCCGTTGACGATGTTGAGGCTGCCGCTCAACTGGCGGAACGGGGTGTTCTGGCCGCCATGGGGCAGCTCCAGCGGCTTGCGATTGAGCAGGGCGATGCCCTGGCACAGCTGGCTTTCGACGTTGGCGTCGATCAGTTGGCCATTGCGTAGGGCGAAGCGCGCGGTGCCGCCCAGGTTGTCGATCAGGGTGCGTTGGCTGGCGCCCGAGCTGCGCAGATCGGCGTCCAGGTCCAGCAGGCCTTCCACCGGCGGCTTCTGGCCCTGGGCCTGGAGGATGCGCTCCACCGGTACGCCCTTGATGCGTTCACGAGCGGTCAGTTGCGGCTGGACGCCGCGCACGTCGAGGGCGCCATTGGCTTCGAAGCGACCGCCGAACAGCTCGCCTTCCAGGGCGCTGAGTTGCAGTTGGCCATCGGCGGCCTTGGCCTTGAGGCTGGCGCCTTCGAAGGGCAGGCGATTGAGGGTCAGGTGTTGCAGGCTCAGGTCGACATCGGCGTCCAGGCTGCGCAGGCGCTCCACCGGCAACAGGGTTTCCTGGCTCCAGGCGTGCTGGGTCGGCGCCTCGGGCAGCGGCGAGTTGCCCTGGGTGGCGATGGCATCGACCTGGGCGACCTCTTCCTGGCGCGCGCCATTGGCCTGGCGCGCCGCGGCGGCCTTGGCCGGCAGATAGCGATCCAGGTCCAGGGCGTCGCCGCTGACCTGGATACGCAGGGCGCGGCGGGCGATGTCGGCGACGGCGACGGCGACGCGGCCCTTGAGGGTGCTGTCGTCGAGCTGGAAGTTGAAGTCGTCCAGCGCCAGGGCGTTGCGGCTGGCTTGCACCTGGGCATTCATCTCGAAGCGCTGCAGGGTCTTGGCATCGGCCATGGCCGGCAATTCGACGCCGATACTGTCGAGGAAGGCGCGCAGGTCCAGGCGGGCGATGGAGACGCGCCCGGCCAGCTGCGGATCGGTTTCCAGACCGGTGAGCTTGAGGTCGCCCAGGGCCTTGAGGTCATTGGCAGTGAGCTTGAGGCTGGTCCATTCCGCGGTCTGGGCGCGGCGGTCGACGGCCAACTGGCCGCTGGCGGAATAGTTGACCACCTTGCCGTTGAAGGGCTCGCCACTGGCGTCGCCGGTCAGCTGGAGATTGTCCAGGGCGTATTGCTGGCTGGCCGGATCGAAGCGCAATTCACCGTTGAGCAGTACCGTGGCGTTGACCGGCGGCTGGGTGGTACTGGCGGTGCCGGCCAGCTTGATGGGAATGGGCGTGCCGGCGTAGATGGCACCGGTCTCCAGATCGATGCCCTCGAAGGCATAGCGGGCGCCGCTGCGGGCGTCGCTGTATTCGACGCGGGAATTGCGCACGGTCAGGCTCTCGACGTTGAGCTTGAGCGGCTGGCGCCTCGCGGTCGGCTCGCCAGACGTGGACGCGTCGGCGGGGGTGTCGGCCGGCGCGGCGCCAGCGCCCGCCTTGGGTGCGGGGCGGCCGATTTCGGCCCAGTTGGTACGGCCCTGCTCATCGCGGCTGGCGGTGAGATCCAGGCCGTCGATCTTGATGTCGCTCATCTCCAGATCACGGCGCAGCAGCAGCGGCAGCAGGCGGACCGAGAGGATCAGCCGCTGCACCTGGGCCAGCTGGCGGTCGGGGGTGGCGGCGCTGGCCAGGGTGGCGTCGTGCAATTCGACGCCCAGCCAGGGAAACAGACTCCAGCCGATGTCGCCCTTGAGTTGCAGGTCGACGTTGGCCTTGTCGCGCGCCAGCTGGCGGAGCTCGTCCTTGTAGTCGTTGGGATCGACCAGATGGGTGAGGGCGAAGCCTGCGGCGACCAGCAGGAGCAGCAGGCCGACGAGGACGATACCCAGCACTTTGGCGAAAGCTTTCATGACGAGGAAATTCCTGTTCCGGCGGGCGATGGCGCGACTGGCCAGTATAGGGGCTTGGGCTGGCCGCGATGACATCGAGGTGTCGGCCCTGTGACAGCGGTGGTACTCGCCCGTTTCGTCGGCGGTCTTGCACCGCCCGTACCCTGGTAAATGAGCAGGGGTGGCAGTACGCCAGGGTGCGCTTTAATGTCGCGCACCTCTGGTCGGTTGGCGCCGTTTCTTTGACTCGTTTACGGGGAAGCGTGCAGGGAATGTCTACCGGCCTGGACGCTATACACTAGAAAAGGGCTGAACCCATGAGCACTACTCTCACCGCTGGCGGCGCCGCTTCGGCACGTCCGGCTTTCCTGTCCAAGGAGCGCATCGTCGCCCGGCCCGGTTTCAACCGCTGGCTGGTCCCGCCGGCCGCTCTGGCCATCCACCTGTGCATCGGCATGGCCTATGGCTTCTCGGTCTTCTGGCTGCCGCTGTCCAAGGCGATCGGCATCACCGCCGCCGTGGCCTGCCCGGTCGAGATGGGCTTCTTCGAACAGATCTTCAGTGCCACCTGTGACTGGAAGATCTCTCAGCTCGGCTGGATCTACACCCTGTTCTTCATCTTCCTCGGCTGCTCGGCCGCCCTGTTCGGTGGCTGGCTGGAGCACGCCGGTCCGCGCAAGGCCGGCGTCGTCTCGGCGCTGTGCTGGTGCGGTGGTCTGCTGATCTCCGCCCTGGGCATCTATACCCACCAGATCTGGATGCTGTGGCTGGGTTCGGGCGTGATCGGTGGTATCGGTCTGGGCCTGGGCTACATCTCGCCGGTGTCGACCCTGATCAAGTGGTTCCCGGACAAGCGCGGCATGGCGACCGGCATGGCCATCATGGGCTTTGGTGGCGGCGCCATGGTGGGTGCACCCCTGGCCGATGCCCTGATGCGGCACTTCGCGTCGGCCACCGAAATCGGTGTCTGGCAGACCTTCCTGGTCATGGCGGTGATCTACTTCGTGTTCATGATGAGCGGCGCCCTGGGCTACCGCGTGCCGCCGACCGGCTGGAAGCCCGCCGGTTGGACGCCGTCCACCAAGAAGGCCGGCAGCAACATGATCACCAATCGCCACGTCCACGTGAGCAAGATCTGGGGCATCCCGCAATTCTGGCTGGTCTGGGCCGTGCTCTGCCTGAACGTGACCGCCGGCATCGGCATCATCGGCATGGCTTCGCCGCTCCTGCAGGAAGTCTTCGGTGGTCGTCTGCTGGGCAACGGCCTGGCCTACGGTGAACTCAGCGCCGATCAGCTCAAGCAGATCGCCGCCATCGCCGCCGGCTTCACCGGTCTGCTGAGCCTGTTCAACATCGGCGGGCGTTTCTTCTGGGCATCCTTCTCCGATTACATCGGTCGCAAGATGACCTACTTCGTCTTCTTCACCCTGGGCTTCGTGCTCTATGCCATCGTGCCCTGGACCGGTCACCTGGGCAGCGTGGCGCTGTTCGTCTTCGCCTTCTGCCTGATCCTGTCCATGTACGGCGGTGGTTTCGCCACCGTGCCGGCCTACCTCGCCGACTTGTTCGGTACCCAGATGGTCGGCGCCATTCACGGTCGCCTGCTCACCGCCTGGGCCGCCGCCGGCGTCTTCGGTCCGGTGCTGGTCAACTACCTGCGCGAGTACCAGCTGAGCATGGGCATCCCCCGTGCCCAGGTGTACGACATCACCCTGTACATCCTGGCCGGTCTGCTGGTGCTGGGCTTCCTCTGCAACCTGATGGTGCGCCCGGTGGCCGACAAGCACTTCATGACCGAGGCCGAACTCGCCGTCGAGCGCGCCAATGGCCACGACAGCAATGCTGGCAGCGCCCAGGTGCTGGAGTGGAGCGCCGATCCCAAGACCAAGCCGCTGGCCATCGCCGCCTGGCTGGCCGTGGGCATCCCGCTGGCCTGGGGTATCTGGATCACCCTGCAAAAGACCGCCGCGCTGTTCAGCTGAGTCACAGCCGAATCGAGCGGTAACGGGGCGTCCCCACGCGGGCGCCCCTGGCGGTGGGACGCCTCGTCCCGCCGCGCTTTCGATCCAGTCCTCGCGCCCCTATAATATCGGCCCTTTCGCCCACCGATTTTCGCGGAGCAGGCTATGGCCGAACGCAAGGCAACCGTCGAGCGCAACACCCTGGAAACCCAGGTCAAGGTATCCCTGGATCTGGACGGCACGGGCGCGGCGCGCTTCGACACCGGGGTCCCCTTCCTCGAGCACATGCTCGACCAGATCGCCCGCCATGGGCTGATCGACCTCGATATCCACTGCCGCGGCGACCTGCACATCGACGACCACCACACGGTGGAAGACATCGGCATCACCCTCGGCCAGGCCTTCGCCAAGGCCGTCGGCGACAAGAAGGGCATCCAGCGCTATGGCCATGCCTATGTGCCCCTGGACGAGGCCCTGTCACGCGTTGTCATCGACTTCTCCGGCCGGCCCGGCCTGCACTGGAACGTGCCCTTCACCCGCGCCACCGTGGGCCGCATGGACGTCGATCTGTTCCTCGAATTCTTCCAGGGCTTCACCAATCACGCTCAGGTGACCCTGCACGTCGACAACCTGCGCGGGGTCAACAGCCACCACCAGATCGAGACGGTGTTCAAGGCCTTTGGCCGCGCCCTGCGCATGGCCCTCGCCGAAGATCCGCGCATGGCCGGTGTCATGCCCTCCACCAAGGGGTGCCTGTGATGCAGACAGTAGCCGTCATCGACTATGGCATGGGCAACCTGCACTCCGTGGCCAAGGCCCTGGAGCACGCCGGTAGCCACCAGGTGCTGGTGACCGGCGATCCCGCGGTGATCCGCGAGGCGGACCGCATCGTCCTGCCCGGCGTCGGCGCCATCCGCGACTGCATGGCCGAGATTCGCCGCCAGGGCATCGATGAGCTGGTCCGCGAAGTCAGCCAGGATCGTCCCTTCCTCGGCGTCTGCGTCGGCATGCAGGCGCTGATGCAGCGCAGCGAAGAGAACGGCGGGGTGGACTGCATCGGCCTGTTCCCCGGCGCCGTGCGGCGTTTCCCGGGCGGCATGCAGGAAGAGGGCGAGACCCTCAAGGTGCCGCACATGGGCTGGAACGAGGTCAGCCACGTGCTCGACCATCCGCTCTGGCACGGCATCCCCGATCGCGCCCGCTTCTATTTCGTGCACAGCTTCTATGTCGAGGCCGGCAATCCGCGCCAGGTGGTCGGGCGCGGCCATTACGGCCTGGACTTCGCCGCGGCGCTGGCCGACGGCTCGCGCTTCGCCACCCAGTTCCACCCCGAGAAGAGCGCCGACTGCGGTCTGCAACTCTATGCCAACTTCCTCGCCTGGGACGGCCGCTGGTAATGGCGCGCAAGCCGCCCGCGCCGCTGGTGACGCTCGAACCCGAGCAGAGCCAGCGCCTGGTCACGGCCTTGCAGACCCTGCTGGACGATCGCTTCGAGGTCCGCCTGGGGCGGTTCGAAGTCGAGGAGCTGCTGGATTTCTTCGCCCGCGAGTGCGGGCCGCTGTACTACAACAAGGCGGTTGCCGACGTGCAGGTCCTACTCAAGGAGCGCGTCGACAGCCTGGAAAGCGACATCTGGGCGTTGGAAAAGCCCTAGATCGCCCTCACCCCCGAGCCAAGGTATTGCCATGCTGATCATCCCCGCCATCGACCTCAAGGACGGCGCCTGCGTCCGCCTGCGCCAGGGGCGCATGGAAGACTCCACCGTGTTCTCCGACGATCCCGTGGCCATGGCCGCCCAGTGGGTCGACGGCGGCTGCCGTCGGCTGCACCTGGTGGATCTCAACGGCGCTTTCGAAGGCCAGCCGGTCAATGGCGAAGTGGTCACCGCCATCGCCAAGCGCTATCCCGGCCTGCCGATCCAGATCGGCGGCGGCATCCGCTCGCTGGAGACCATCGAGCACTATGTGCGTGCCGGCGTCAGCTACGTGATCATCGGCACCAAGGCGGTCAAGCAGCCGGAGTTCGTCGGTGAAGCCTGCCGCGCCTTCCCGGGCAAGGTCATCGTCGGCCTGGACGCCAAGGACGGCTTCGTCGCCACCGACGGCTGGGCCGAGGTCAGCGAACTGCAGGTCACCGACCTGGCCCGCCGCTTCGAGGCCGACGGTGTCAGCGCCATCGTCTACACCGACATCGCCCGCGACGGCATGATGCAGGGCTGCAACGTCCCGGCCACCCGCGCCCTGGCCGAAGCCACCAGCATCCCGGTGATCGCCTCCGGCGGCATCCACAACCTGGGTGACATCCAGAAGCTGCTCGACGCCCGCAGCCCGGGCATCATCGGCGCCATCACCGGCCGGGCGATCTACGAGGGCACCCTCGACGTCGCCGAGGCCCAGGCGCTGTGCGACAACTTCAAGGTCTGAGGGCCGTGGCAATGATCGAATGCTCTTCGCTCGATGAGGTTCGCGCCGCGATCGACGAACTCGATCAGCAGATCGTCCAGTTACTGGCAGCGCGCGGCGCCTGTGTACGGCAGGCGGCACGCTTCAAGAAGGACGATGCTGCGGTGCGTGCGCCACAGCGAGTCGAGCAGGTCATCGCCAAGGTCAAGGCGCTGGCCGTCGAGGCTGAAGCGTCACCGGTAGTAGTCGAGCGGGTCTATCGGGCGATGATCGCCGCATTCATCGACGCTGAGTTGGCGGAACACGCCACCCTGCAGCAACGTACCTGACTTCGTCTTCTGGAGAGAAACATGGCGCTGGCCAAACGCATCATCCCCTGCCTGGACGTGGACAACGGCCGCGTGGTCAAGGGCGTCAAGTTCGAGAACATCCGCGATGCCGGTGATCCGGTGGAGATCGCCCGCCGCTACAACGAGCAGGGCGCCGACGAGATCACCTTTCTCGACATCACCGCCAGCCACCAGGGCCGCGATACCACCCTGCACACCGTGGAGCGCATGGCCAGCCAGGTGTTCATCCCGCTGACCGTGGGCGGCGGCGTGCGCACCGTGCAGGACATCCGCAACCTGCTCAACGCCGGTGCCGACAAGGTCTCGATCAACACCGCGGCGGTCTTCACCCCCGAGTTCGTCGGCGAAGCCGCGGCGCGCTTCGGTTCCCAGTGCATCGTGGTGGCCATCGACGCCAAGCGCGTCAGCGGCCCCGACGAAACCCCGCGCTGGGAGATCTTCACCCATGGCGGGCGCAAGCCCACCGGTCTCGACGCCGTGGCCTGGGCGCAGAAGATGGAAGGCCTGGGCGCCGGCGAGATCCTGCTCACCAGCATGGACCAGGACGGCATGAAGAACGGCTTCGACCTGGGCGTGACCCGCGCCGTCAGCGAGGCGGTGGGCATCCCGGTGATCGCCTCCGGTGGCGTCGGCAATCTGCAGCACCTGGCCGACGGCATCCTCGAAGGCAAGGCTTCTGCGGTGCTGGCCGCGAGCATCTTCCATTTCGGCGAATGCACCATTCCCGAGGCTAAACGGTACCTGGCCGAAAAAGGGATTGTGATACGCTCCACAAAATCTTAAGCACCGGCGGTGCCGGCAGGGAGAGGGGCGTGCGTAAGGGAGTCTGGGCCTGCTTGGCCGGTTTGCTGCTGGTATCCACCGCGGTCAGGGCGGAGCTTCCGGCGGGTTATCAGCTGACACTGCTGACGGAAAACTTCCCGCCCTACAACTTCTCCGTCGATGGCAAGAATTTCGCTCGCGAAGGCGACCTCAAGGGCATCGCCGTCGACATGGTCCGCGAGATGTGCACGCGGGCCGGCATCTCCTACAACCTCACCCTGAGATTTCCCTGGGAGCGGATCTACGGCATGGCCCTGGATCAGCCCGACCATGGCGTCTTCGTCACCGCCCGGCTGCCGGAGCGCGAGGCCCTGTTCAAGTGGGTCGGTCCCATCGGCCCGGACGATTGGGTCCTGCTCGGTCGCGCCGACAGCCACCTGCAACTGCGCAGCCTGGACGATGTCCGCAAGCAGCAGCTCAGGATCGGCGCCTACAAGGGCGACGCCATCGCCGAGAGTCTCGTTCAGCAGGGCTTCCAGCCGGATCTTGCGCTGCGTGATCAGGAAAACGTGCAGCGCCTGGTCAAAGGACAGATCGATGTCTGGGCCACCGGTGATCCCGCCGGCCGCTATCTGGCCCGCCAGGAAGACGTGACCGGACTCAAGATGCTGCTGCGCTTCAACAGCGGCGAGCTGTTCCTGGCGCTGAACAAGCAGACCCCCGACGAGGTGGTACAGAAGCTGCAGAAGGCCCTCGACGAGATGCGCCAGAGCGGCGCGGTTCAGACCATCTTCAATCGTTATCTGTGATCCCGGCGGGCCGAGCGATCGGCGCGGACGGTCGCCTGAGGAGAGAGCTATGCGCAAGTCCTGGTTGGCCATCGCCGCCGTACTGTTGAGTTGCACCCTCAGCTTGGGGACAGCCCGGGCGGAATTGCCAGCGGGCTATCGCGTGGTACTGCTGACCGAGAACTTCCCGCCCTTCAACATGGCGGTGGACGACAAGAACTTCGCGCGTGACGATGCCATCGACGGCATCAGCGCCGATCTGGTGCGCGAGATGTTCAAGCGCGCCGGGATCGACTACAACCTCTCGCTGCGCTTTCCCTGGGATCGCATCTACAACCTGACCCTGGAAAGCCCCAACTACGCGCTGTTCTCCGTGTCGCGCACCGAGTCCAGGCTGCCGCTGTTCAAGTGGGTCGGGCCGCTGGGCAAGACCCGCAAGGTGTTCATGGCGCTGGCCGGCAGCACCCTCAAGGTGCCAGACCTGGCCACGGCAGCCCGGCTGCGCGTCGGTGCCTACAAGAATTCCGCCGTGAGCCTGATGATTCAGGAAAAGGGCATCGTCCCCATCGATGCCCTGCGTGATCAGGAGAACATCGCCAAGTTGCAGAAGGGCGAGATCGACGTCTGGGCCACCACCGACGTGGTCGCCCGTTACCTGGCCAAGCAGCAGGGCGTCAGCAACCTGCAGACCCTGCTCAGCTTCCAGGAATCCGACCTCTACCTGGCCCTGAACAAGGACACCCCCGACGAGGTGGTGACCCGCCTGCAGCAGGCCCTGGATGCCATGCGCCGCGAAGGTCTGGTCGACAGCATCACCAACAACTATCTCTAGTGCGGCGCTGCGTGGCGGGCGCCTGGCGAGTTGCGCTGGAGGTAAGCATTCGCTAGCGCACTGTCTGCACGCGAGCTGCCAGGGGTTCCGCATTGGCCCGGCAGCTGGACGGGGCCGCGAAGCCTTGACGACCGCGGTGAGGCCAGCCGCAGTGAGCGCTGAACGTTGTAAAGGGATACTCAACGAAACCTCGGAAATGCGGCCTTGTGTCGCCAGGGAGTTGCAATGCAAAAGCTGTGGTTGCGTCTTGCAGGGGTACTGCTGGGTTGCACGCTGGGCTTGACCCAGGCCCGTGCCGAGCTGCCGGATTACTATCAGATCGTGCTCCTGACCGAAAATTATCCTCCCTTCAACATGTCGGTCGATGACAAGAACTTCGCCCGCGATGACGCCATCGACGGTATCGCCACCGATGTCGTCCGCGAGATGTTCAGGCGTGCGGGCATCAAGTACAGCCTTTCGCTGCGCTTCCCCTGGGACCGCATCTATCGGCTGACCCAGGAGACGCCCAACTACGGACTTTTCTCCGTCGCCTACACCGAGGCGCGCAAGGATCAGTTCAAATGGGTGGGGCCCTTTGGCCGTTCGAGCTGGACCCTGCAGGCGTTGCCTGGCAGCAAGCTGGACGTCAAGACGCTCAAGGACGCCGCCCGCTATCGCATCGGTACCTATCGCAACGATGTGATCAGCAAGACGCTGACCGCCCAGGGCATTCCGGTCATCGATGCCCTGCGTGATCAGGAGAACGTCGACAAACTGGTGAAAGGCCAGATCGATATCTGGGCCACCGCCGATCCAGTCGGTCGCTATCTCGCCAAGCAGCAGGGGGTGACCGGCTTGCAGACGCTGCTTCGCTTCAACGAGGTGGATCAGTATCTGGCGCTGAACAAGGACACGCCTGACGAAGTGGTGACACGCCTCAAGGCGGCCCTGGAGCAGATGCGCAAGGAAGGGGTAATCGACAGCATCACCAACAACTACCTCTGATGCCTGGAGGCCACCGGCCGGTCGCTAGCGATAGCGACCGTCGCGGCCGTGCCCGGCCATGGCCTGATTGGCCCGCAGGGCGATCATCTGTGGCAGGTCGATCACCTCCACGCCCTGGGCCTTGAGCAGCGGCAACTGCTGGGCCAGCACCGCCAGAGTCGCCGGGTGCGGATGGCCGATCAGCACGGCGCTGCCCTGGCGCTTGGCCAGACGCACGCCTTCGGCCAGTTGCGCGGCCACGGCTGCCGGAGTCGCCTCGTTGTCCAGGAAGACATCGCGCGAGACGCTGGCCAGGCCGATCTTCTGGGCCTCCGCGGCGGCCACGGTGGCAGCGCTGGTGCGGCTGTCGAGAAACAGCAGGTGGCGCTCCTGCAGGACCTGCATCAACTCGGCCATGGCCGGTCGGTCGGCGGTCATGCGACTGCCTTCGTGGTTGTTCACCCCATCCGCCTCGGGAACCCGTGCCAGCGCTCGATCGAGGCGTTGCAGGCGCTCGGCGGAAGACATTTCCGGATGCCAGGCATAGGGGCCGCCGGCCGGGTCCATGGGCAGGTGCAGCAACACGGTGCGCCCGGCGCGATGGGCCTGGGCGGCCAGCTCCGCGGCGTAGCGGGTCTCGGGGATGATGGCCAGGACCACCGGCGCGGGTAGCGCCAGGACCTGGCGATCCCGCGCCGGATTCTGGCCGAGATCGTCGATGACGATGGTCAGCTGCGCGGTGGCGGCCTGGGCCAGACCGCTGGCCAGGGCGAGCACCCCGGCCAGTAGCCAACGTCCCATCCTCACGGGGTATGGGTGACGTTGAGCCCCTTGAGCAGCGACAGCGCCTGGGAGAGCTGGAAGTCGTCATCCTGCGGCCGCGGACTCTGGTTGGGCGCCTTGCTGCCGGTGGGCCGATCGGCGCCGCCGTTGCCATTGCCCAGGTGACCGGCCAGATCCGCTTCGCGGAAGTATTCGTCGCCACCGCTCTGCGGGGTGACCTTGGCCGGCGCCACGGCGATGTCCGGGGTGATGCCCTGGGCCTGGATGGAGCGACCGTTCGGCGTGTAGTAGAGCGCCGTGGTGAGCTTGAGCGCCCGGTCGTTGTTGAGCGGCAGCACCGTCTGTACCGAGCCCTTGCCGAAGCTGTCGGTACCCATGAGGATGCCGCGCTTGGAATCCTGCAGGGCGCCAGCGACGATTTCCGCGGCCGAGGCACTGCCGCCGTTGATCAGCACCACCAGCGGTACCTTCTCGCTGGGATCGGCGGCATCGGCCGAGAAGCGCAGTTCGGAATTGGGCAGGCGACCCTTGGTGTAGACGATCAGGCCATGGGTCATGAAGGCATCGGCCACCTCGACCGCCGACTGCAGCACCCCACCCGGGTTGTTGCGCAGGTCGAGGATCAGGCCCTTGAGCTTGCCCTTGTTTTCCTGGCGCAGCTTGGCGAGCGCCTTGACCGTCTCTTCGCCGGTGTTGACCTGGAACTGCGAGATGCGCAGCAGGCCATAGCCGGATTCGAGCACCTGGCTCTTGACGCTGTTGACCTTGATCACCGCCCGCGCCAGCTTGACGTCGAACGGCTGGCCACCACCGCGGACGATGGTCAGCACGATGGGGCTGCCCGGCTTGCCGCGCATCTTGTCGACCGCTTCGTTGATGGCCTGGCCCTTGGTTGGCTGGCCGTCGATCTTGACGATCAGGTCGCCTGGTTGCAGGCGCGCCTTGGCCGCCGGGGTGTCGTCGATGGGCGAGACCACCTTGATGAAGCCGTTTTCCTGGCCGACTTCCAGGCCCAGGCCGCCGAATTCACCGCTGGTGGTTTCCTGCAGCTCGGCAAAGTCCTTGGGTTCCAGGTAGGCCGAATGCGGATCCAGGTTGCTGAGCATGCCCTTGATGGCGTTTTCCAGCAGGACCTTGTCCGACACCGGCTCCACATAGGCCGCCTTGATGCGGTCGAACACCTCGGCAAAGGTGCGCAGCTCGTCCAAGGGCAGCGGAGCGCTGGCCGGGGCCGCGGGCGCGGCGACCGATGCGACCGGCGTCACCGCAGCCGGGGTGCTCTGCGGCGATTGCGCCTGGACGACTCCAACGCCGCTGAACAGCAGGGCGAGGACCAGGACGGTGGGACGAAAGCGATGCGGCATGTGCAGCTCCTAAACCGAGGTGTGTCGCACTATCCCTGAGCACGGCACCAGATGACCGGGTCCGTCGGACGGCCCTGTTGGCGGATGGCGAAGTACAAGGCGGAGGCTTCCTGACCGCCGCTGGCGCCGACGGTCGCGATGGCATCCCCGGCCTTGACCACGTCACCTGCAGACTTGAGCAGGCTCTGATTATGTCCGTACAGGCTGAGATAGCCATTCCCATGATCGATGATAACCAGTTGGCCGGCGCCTCTTAGCCAATCGGCGAAGACCACCCGGCCGTCGTGTACCGCCTTGACCCGGGTGCCGGCACCGGCGGCGATCAGGACACCGTCCCATTTCGCGCGGGGATCGTCGCCGCGGGCACTGCCGAAACGGGCCACCAGGCGACCATCGACCGGCCAGGGCAGCTTGCCGCGCGCATTGGCGAAGGCACCGCCATAGGCAGGTGCTGCACTAGACACCGCCAGCTCCGGGGCGTTCGAGGGGCGCGGGGCTTTCGGCTCGCTTTGCGCCTGGCGCCGTGCCGCTTCCCGCGCCTGGGCGGCGCGAGCTTCGGCCAGTTGCCGTTGGCGGGCCTCCTCGGCTTCGCGGGCCTGGCGCGCGAGGGTTTCCTCGATGGTCTTGAGCACCTTGTTCAGGGCTGCCTGATCCTGCTCGCGGCTTTCGATCTCGCGACTCTTGTCGCGGTAGTCCGCATTGATCTTGGCCAGGGCTGCCTGGCGCTCCTTGCGCACCTCGGCGAGCTCCGCCTGCCGCTTTTCCAGGTCTTCGCGGCGGGCGACCAGCTCGCCCTGTTCCTGCTGGATGCCCTGTTCCACCTCGCGCAATTCGCGCAGGGTGTCGTTGAAGCTGGCGAGCTGATCCAGGCGGGTGCGATTCAGGTAGTTGTAGTAGGTGAGGGTGCGACTGACCTTTTCCGGATGCTCCTGATTGAGCAGCAGCTTGAGGTATTCCTGGCGCCCGCTCTGGTAGGCGGCGCGCACTTGCACGGCGATCAGCTTCTGTTGCTCAGCGCGAGACTGGTCGAGCTTCTTCTTGCGCCCGTCCAGCTCTTGCAGCTTTTTTTCGCCGTTCTCCAGCTGCTTCTGCAGCGAGTCGACCTGCTTTTCCAACTCGCCCATCTGGGTCTCGGTGCCCTGCAGCTGCTTCTGCACGCCGGACTTCTCGGCCTGCACCTGCTTGAGTACCTTCTGCATCTCCTGGATTTCCCGGCGGGTCTGCTCGATCTGCCGCTGGGTGTCGGCGCGGTCGTCGGCCAGGGCGGGAGCGAGAACGCTGGCAAGCAGGAAAAGGGCAAGAACAGGGCGCATGCGAGGTCGTACGTTTCAAGGGCGAAGCGCCTAGTATGCCCGTCACATCCGGCAAAAAAAACGGCAAGGCACGCCGTTCAGCGTTCACGGCCCGACCAGGCGGCCAGGCTGCGAACGAGGGGGCATTTCTGTTTCAGTAACCCACGGTGAAACGGGTGCGGTGGTGGACAGGCCGTTCGGCCTCGTCCAGCAGCGCCACGGCGAAGTCCTCGTAGGAGATATGGCTGTCACCGGCCGCATCGAACAGCAGGGCATCGTCGCCCAGGCGGAAGCCACCGGTACGCTCGCCGGGCGCGAAGACCATCTGCGGACTGACGAAAACCCAATCGAGGTCGCTGACCCCGCGCAGGGCATCCAGGGTGGCGATGCCGGCTCCGGCTTCAGTGCGGTATTCCGCGGGAAAGCCAGGGGCGTCGAACAGTCGCGCGCCGTCCGGCAGGTGCAGGCTGGCGGCGCCGCCGACGATCAGCAGGCGCGGGATGCCGGTGGCCCGGGCGAAGTCGATCAGGGTGCCTGGTGCGATGTCGGCGAATTTCAGGCTGCTGATCAACACCTCGTGACCGGCCAGGGCCTTGGCGGCCCGCGGATCGGTGACATCGCCGGCGACCACGGTCAGGCCGGCGCGGGGCGCCAGGCGCGCGGGATCCCGTACCAGGCTGGTGACCTGGTGACCGCGGGAGAGGGCTTCGTCGAGCAGACGGCTGCCGACGTTGCCGGTGGCGCCGAGCAGGGCGATGGAGGTCATGGCTTGGATTCCTCGGAAATGAAGGGAAGCCAAGCCTAGGCAGAGCGGCGAAAGCCGCCAAGGAGGCAGTTTGAGATGAGCTGGTTACCTGCGGATAACCCCGGGTCGCCGAGGGTATGGCGCCATCGGGGGGCTGTGTATACTGGCCAGCATTTTTAGCCCTCCCTGGATAGCTCTTTCATTATGGAATTTCTCGGTCGGGTGGTCGAATTCGCCACCCATCATCCGCTTCTCGTCGCCGCCTTCCTCGCCATCGTCGCCCTGATGCTGTTCAACGAGACCCGTAGGGGCGGTCGCAGCCTGTCCACCGGCGAACTCACCAATCTGGTCAATCGCGAAGAGGGTGTGGTGCTCGACATCCGCCCGAGCAAGGACTTCGCCGCCGGGCATATCGTCGGCGCGCTGAACATCGCTCAGGAGAAAGTCGCCAGCAGCCTGTCTCTACTGGAGAAGCACAAGGCCAAGACCCTGATCGTGGTGGACAGTGCCGGCCAGCAAGCCGGTGCCGTGTGCGGCGAGCTGCAGAAGGCCGGCTTCACCGCCGCTCGACTGAATGGCGGTATCGCCACCTGGCGTGCAGAAAATCTGCCCCTGGTGAAGTGACCCCCTAGCGTGGCCGTTCCATCGGCCACTGGAGACCGCGCATGTCTGACGTCGTCATCTATACCAGCGCCTGGTGTCCCTATTGCCATCGTGCCAAGCACCTGCTCGATCGCAAGAACGTGGCCTATCGGGAAATTTCCGTCGACGGCCAGCCGGCGCTGCGCAGCGAAATGGCCCGCAAGGCCGGTCGCACCAGCGTGCCGCAGATCTGGGTCGGCAGCACCCACGTCGGCGGTTGCGACGACCTCTATGCCCTAGACCGAAGCGGGCGTCTCGATCCGCTGCTGTCCGCCTGACCAACACTCATCACTCAAGGCCCTACCATGACCGACCAAGCCAATGGCGCCCAGGAAGACGGCGCTCAGTTCTCTCTCCAGCGCATCTACATCCGTGACCTGTCCTTCGAAGCGCCCAAGAGCCCCGAGATCTTCCGTCAGGACTGGCAGCCCAACGTCAACCTGGACCTGGCCACTCGCCAGAAGACGCTGGGCGACGACTTCCACGAAGTGGTGCTGACCCTGACCGTGACCGTCAAGAACAACGAAGAGACCGCCTTCATCGCCGAAGTGCAGCAGGGTGGCATCTTCCTGATCAAGGGTCTGGACGCCGCGTCCATGGCCCATGCCCTGGGCGCCTTCTGCCCCAACATCCTGTTCCCCTACGCCCGTGAGGCGCTGGACAATATGGTGGTGCGTGGCTCCTTCCCCGCGCTGATGCTGCAGCCGGTGAACTTCGACGCCCTCTACGCCCAGGAACTGGCGCGCATGCAGACCGCTGGCGAAGCCTGATCGGCTCCGCCGCGATGACGAACGCCCCTTGCGAGGGGCGTTCTGCTGTCTGGCCCCAGGTCTCTTGAGCAATGCCTAGGCCTTGTCTGCCTCTCGCTCGCGCGCCTTTGTGCTCGCTCTGAGCTTGCGGCTGGCGCGCCAGAGATCGAAGCTGAACACCGCAAGACCGGTCCAGATGCAGAGAAAGGCGAACAGCCGCTCACGGGGGAAGGGCTCGTCATAGAGCCAGACCGCCTGGATCAGCACCAGGGTCGGCGCCAGGTACTGCAAAAAGCCCAGGGTCGAATAGGGCAGCTTGCGCGCCGCGGCGTTGAAGCACAGCAGCGGGATCAGGGTGACCGGTCCGGCCAGCACGATCAGCAGGCCCAGGGATGACTGCCAGGTCTCGGCCTGCAAGCTCACCCCAGGGGTCAGCAGCGGCAGCGCGACCAGGGCGATCGGCACCAGCATCCAGCTCTCCACCACCATGCCCGGCAGCGCGGCCACCGGCGTCTGCCGCCGCACCAGACCATAGAAGGCGAAGCTCAGCGCCAGAGCCAGGGAGACCCAGGGCAGCTGCCCCAGGGTCCACAGCTGCTGGGCCACGCCGAGCACCGCCAGGCCCACGGCGATCCATTGCAGCGGGCGCAGGCGTTCACCGAGGAGCACCAGGGCGAGCAGGATGTTGACCAGCGGATTGATGTAGTAGCCCAGGCTGGCCTCGACCACATGGGCGTTGTTGACTGCCCAGATGTAGACCAGCCAGTTGCAGGCCACCAGCGCGCCGGATACGGCCAGCCAAAGTAGCCGTTTGGGATGAGCGCGCAGTTCCGCCCACCAGCCGCGATGGCGCCAGACCAGCAGCAGCAGGGCGCTGAACAGGGCGGACCAGAGGACGCGCTGGAACAGGATCTCGGTCGCCGGCAGGGCCGCCAGCAGTTTGAAGAACAGTGGAAACAAGCCCCACAGCCCATAGGCGGTGAGGCCCAGGGCATAACCCTGGCGCAAGGCAGACATGAGGGATCCTTAGGCAGGCAACGTTCTTGTCCGGGCAGGATAGCTCAAGGGACGGCGGGATGTGGGCTGAGGTGGTGCGCTTGTGGTGTGACCGTCGCGACGGTCGATCGCGGCCATGGCGGTCCGCCAATGCGGCCGCTCGTACGAAAAGTCCTGTGCCTGTAGGAGCGGCCCATGGCCACGATCAGTGTTGTAGCGTGGAAAACGGCGCAGCCTTCTCCACTGGAGAAGTCTTCACGAGGCGTACCCTCACCCCGGCCCTCTCCCAGGGGGAAAGGGGTATTCGGGCGCCTAGGCTAGAACAGTCGCAACGGCGCCTCGTCCAGGGCGGCGCGCTGTTCGCGCAGGGTGAGGATCTGATCGCCCCAGTAGCGTTCGCTGCCGAACCAGGGAAAGCTCTTGGGAAAGGCCGGATCGTCCCAGCGACGCGCCAGCCAGGCGCTGTAGTGCATCAGGCGCAGGGTCCGCAGCCCCTCGATCAGGGCCAGCTCGCGCGGCTGGAAATCGTGGAATTCCTCGTAGCCGTCCATCAGCTCGGACAGCTGCGTCAGCCGCTCCTGGCGATCACCGGCCAGCAGCATCCAGAGATCCTGCATGGCCGGACCGTGGCGGCAGTCGTCGAGGTCGACGATGTGGTAGGCATCGTCGCGGCAGAGCAGGTTGCCCGGGTGGCAGTCACCGTGCAGGCGGATGACGTCGTAGCTGACGCTCTCGAAGAGTTCGTCGAGGCGCAAGAGCAGGTCGCGCGCCACGGATTCATAGGCGGGCAGCAGGCTCTTGGGAATGAAGTTGCCGGTGAGCAGGGTGTCCAGCGAGGCATGACCGTAGCCCTGGACGTCCAGCGACTCACGGTGCTGGAAGGGCCGGCTGGCACCCACCGCATGCAGGCGACCGAGCAACTGGCCGAGGCGATGCAACTGATTGAGATCGCCTGGCTCCGGCGCGCGACCGCCACGGCGGGGAAAGAGTGCGAAGCGAAAGCCGGCATGGGTGAACAGCGTCTGGCCGTCGCGCTGCAAGGGTGCGACCATGGGCACCTCGCGCTCCTCCAGTTCGGCGGAAAAGGCGTGTTCTTCCAGAATGGCCGCGTCGGTCCAGCGATCCGGGCGATAGAACTTGGCGATCAGCGGGGTCTCGGCTTCGATGCCGATCTGATAGACGCGGTTCTCGTAGCTGTTGAGCGCCAGCACCCGGGCATCGCTGAGATAGCCCAGGCTTTCGATGGCGTCGATGACGAGGTCGGGACTCAAATTTTCGAACGGATGAGACATGGCGCGCTCCTCGGTCACGGGGGACGATGGCGATTGCCACCCTGCATCCGGGAGATGCTAGCGCATGCCCGAGCCCCATGGCGAAGGCTCGAGCGCTATCCGCTCGCCGGTCAGGCGCCGATCACCCCGCCGTCTTCCCGAGTGATGACCATCACCGAAGAGCGGGGCTGACCATCCGGTCGTTGCTCCGGGAACTGGGAGCCGCCTTCCTCGCCCGGGTGCTGGATGCCGACGAACATCGTCTGGTAGTCCGGCGAGAAGGCCAGGCCGGTGACCTCGCAGCCGACCGGACCGACCAGGAAGCGGCGCATCTCGCCGCTGCGCGGATCGGCGCAGAGCATCTGGTTGTTGCCCATGCCCTCGTAGTCGCCCTTGTTGCTGTACTTGCCGTCGGTGAGCACCCACAACCGGCCGGCGGCGTCGAAGCCCAGGCCATCGGGGCTGTTGAACATGTTCTCGGCATTGATCTGCTGGGAGCCGGCTTCCGGCGTGCCCGGGTGCACCTTGGGATTGCCGGCGATGACGAAGAGGTCCCAGTCGAAACTCAAGGCCGCGGCATCGTCACCGCTCTCACGCCAGCGCACGATCTGGCCGTAGAGGTTGTTGGCGCGGGGATTGGGGCCGCCCACCGGCATGCCGTCCTCGCCGCGCTTGGTGTTGTTGGTCAGGGTGCAATAGACCTGGCCGTCCTTGGGGCTGACGGCGATCCACTCGGGTCGGTCCATGCGCGTGGCGCCGACCTGGGTGCCGGCCTGACGGGCGTGGATGAGCACCTCGGCCTGGCTGGCGAAGCCGTTGGCGGCGGTCAGGCCGTTCTCGCCATGCACCAGCGGCAGCCACTGGCCGCGGCCCTTGGGGCGGTTCGGGTCGCGGTCGCCCTCGTCGAAGCGGGCGACATAGAGGGTGCCGTGGTCGAGCAGGTCGCGATTGGCCTTGGGGTCGTCCTGCAGGCGGTCGCGGCTGACGAACTTGTAGATGAACTCGCCACGTTCGTCGTCGCCCATGTAGACCACCACGCGGCCATCACGGGTGCGGGCGAGGGCGGCGTTCTCGTGCTTGAAGCGGCCCAGGGCGGTGCGCTTGACCGGCTTGGCCTGGGGATCGAAGGGATCGATCTCGGTGATCCAGCCGTGGCGGTTGAGTTCGTTGGGATTCTGCGCCAGGTCGAAACGATCGTCGTGCAGGTGCCAGTCGTTCTCCACGCTGGCGTGCTTGACGCTGTAGCGCTTCTGGGCCGCATCGAACTTCAGGTTGGCGTCGCGGCTGCCAAAGACATCGGTGAAGTTCTCTTCGCAGGTCAGATAGGTGTGCCAGGGGGTGGCGCCGCTGGAGCAATTCTGGAAGGTGCCCAGCACCTCGCGACCAGCCGGATCAGCGGCGGTCTTGAGCAGGTCGTGGCCGGCGGCCGGACCGCTGACGGCGATGGGCGTATTGCCATGCACCCGGCGGTTGTAAGGCGAGCCCTGGACGAAGTGCCATTGGCCGTCCACGCGCTTCACCTCGATCACCGAGACGCCCTCGGCGGCCTGGGCCTTGCGGGTGTCTTCCAGGGACTTTGGCGGGGTGCCGTGGCTGAGCAGATAGCGGTAGTTGGTGTATTCGTTGTTGATCGCCATCAGCGCCCGGTCCGGATCGTCCGGGAAGGGATAGAAGGCCATGCCATCGTTGTTGTCACCGAATTGCACGGCCTGGTCGGCGGCGCTGGGGCTGCCATCGGGGCGGAAGGCCGGGCCATCGGTGTGCAGCGGCTGGCCCCAGCTGATAAGCACGCTGGCGCGATAGCCGGGCGGCACCACTAGGGTGTCGGCGGTGGAAGCCGGGATGTTGGCGAAGCCGATCAAGGAATTGCCCGTGGCCTCGCTGACGGCATCGGCCAGGGCGCTCCGCCCGAGCAGGCCACCACCGAGGAACAGGGCGGCTCCCGCCAGGGCGCCAGCGCCAATGAAGCGTCGACGGCTGAGATGGATAAGGCGTTCGAGATCGGTCTGGTCGTTGTGCATGTTGATGGCTCCCTCACGGTGTGCAGGCGAGGCTAGTCAGGCTAAATGACGTTTTGGTGACAGCCGCTAGTCGCCGGGTGGTGGTGTCCGCGCCAGGCAATAGACGTCGACCCGCCCGGCGCCAGCGCGCTTGAGCAGGCGCGCCAGGCTGTCGGCGGTGGCGCCGGTAGTGAGGACGTCGTCCACCAAAGCCAGATGGCGACCCTCCAGCTGGGCGTCCTGCACCAGGGCGAAGGCCTGTTTGAGATTGCGCCGCCGCTCGCTGGCGCTCAGGCCTTGCTGGCTGTGCTGTTCCTGCACCCGCTGCAACAGTCCGCCGTCCACCGGCAGTTGCAGGGCCTGGCCGAGCCAGTTGGCCAGCAGGGCGGCCTGGTTGAAGCCGCGCTGGTGCAGGCGCAGGGGTGAGAGCGGGACCGGCAGCAACAATTCCGGGCGTGGCTGGCCTTCGTCGAACAGGTGCTGCAGATGCCGCGCCAGCAGCGTCCCGGCCACGCGACCGAGACTGCCCTGGTCGCGATGCTTGAATCTGTTGATCAGGGTGTCGACTGGAAAGGCATAGCGCCAGGGCGCCAGTACCTGGTCGAAGGCCGGCGGCCTGGCCAGGCAGCTGCCGCAGAGCAGGCCGTCCACTGGCAGGGGCAGGGCGCAGCATTGGCAATGGGGCCCGAGCCAGGGCAATTCGCTGTCGCAGCCTTCGCACAGCGGCAGTCCGGCCGGAAGCCAGGCGCCGCAGAGGGCGCAACTGGTCCCGGGCCGCAGGCGTTGCCAGTGGCGCTTCATTACCTGGGAGAGCGGTGGGGGCATGACGGCATCCGTGCCGAGCGAGAGCCCTACTGTGCCAGGCGGCGCGCCTGGCGACCAGTCAGCCGCGGATCAGCCAGCTCATCACCATGAGGCCGAGAATCAGCCAGATGACGCCACCTACCACCGAGCGCGCCATGAAGGCCCGTACCGCGGCGTAGAGCAGCAACAGGCCGATGGCCAGGACCACGAAGCTGATATAGGAGTCGTCCATGCCGATGGAGCGGGCCATGCCATGGAGGAAGTCGTGCACGGCATCGGCGAGGCCGCCGAGGACCGAACCGAACAGATCGATGATGAAACGGATGACCTGGCCGAGCGCGGCGCCGAGCCAGTCGAAGAAGCCTTCAGTACGCATGGATGTTCCCGGATCCTTGGCAATGTCCCTTGGAACCCGCGAAGCCCGCCGGGTTCGCTGGTGATCCGCGCTACACTGCGCGTTTTCCGCAGTGTCTCTCAAGTTCCTAGTGATGACAGCTACCGACGCGCTACCCCTGATCCTGCTTCCCGGCCTGCTCTGTGACAGGCGTCTCTGGGCCATACAGGCCGCCGACCTGGCCGATACCTGCCCGGTGCTTATCCCCGATCTCACCCGCGATCTGGGTATCGCCGCCCTGGCGCGCCGGGTGCTGGCCGAGGCGCCGCCGCGCTTCGCCCTGGGCGCCCTGTCCATGGGCGGCTATGTGGCCTTCGAGATTCTGCGCCAGGCGCCGGAGCGGGTGGTGCGGCTGGCGCTGTTCGACACCATGGCCAGCCCTGATGCCCCCGAGCGCGCCGACCAGCGCCGCGCCATGCTCGACCTGGCCGAGCGCGGGCGCTTTCTCGGCATCAGTCCGCAACTGCTGCCGCGCCTGATCCACGCCTCGCGCCTGGGCACGCCGGTCGCTGACACCGTGCTGGCCATGGGCAAGGCGGTGGGCAAGGAAGCCTTCCTGCGTCAGCAGCAGTCCATCATCGACCGCCCCGACTCGCGGCCCACCTTGGCGCAGATCCGCATACCGACCCTGATCGTGGTCGGCGCCCAGGACCAGCTCACCCCGCCGGCTGAAGCCGAACTCATGCACGCCGGTATCCAGGACTCGCGGCTGGTGGTACTGGACAGCTGCGGCCACCTGCCGCCGCTGGAACTGCCGGAGCGGACCACGGCGCTGCTGCGGGAATGGCTGGCCTGACCCCTCGTCGCGGGCGCTGAACCCGGGCGGCAGGCGGGCCTCCATTGGCAAAGCCTTGAGGGAGTTCCGTATGTCGCGTCGTCCACCGCTGTCCGTCCTTTCCCTGGTGCTGGGCCTCGCCCCCACTGCCGTGGCCCTGGCCGCGCCGGTGGGGACCGGTCAGCCCGAGCACCTGTACTTCGCCGATGACGGCGTCATCCCCAACAGCCGCCTGCCCGTACTCCTCTATCGCCAGGTTCCTCTGGAAGGAACCGACCGCGCGGCGGCGCTGGAGCGACTGTTCGCCGACAACGCCTGGCCGCCGCAGTGGCGCTATGGCGTCTACGACTACCAGCACTATCACCCCAATGCCCATGAGGCCCTGGGTGTGGCGCGCGGCCAGGCGCGGCTGCGTCTTGGCGGCGAGCAGGGGCAGGATGTGGCGGTGACCGCGGGTGATGTGGTGGTACTGCCGGCAGGTACCGGGCACCGCAATCTGGAGTCCAGTGCGGACTTCCTGGTGGTGGGCGCCTATCCGCCCGATCAACAGGACTTCATCACCCAACGCGCCGATCCGGCCGCCCATGCGCGTTCGGTCGAATTGATCGCCCAGGTGCCCTTGCCTACGAGCGACCCGGTGAGCGGGCGCGAGGGCGCGCTGCCCACGCTGTGGCGCTAACAGAGTCGCGTCAGGGTGGCTTCGTCTGGCTGGCCGGCGAAAAAGGTCTTCAGCGCCTGGCGAAAGGACTCGGGGTCTTCGGCCACGGCGGCGAAGAGGGTCAGGCTGGAGTGAAACTTGAGATCGTCCGGCTGCCCGAACAGCGCCGTGGCGGACAGCTCAGGATGTTCCAGTGCCGCCGCGGTGATCTCGCGCAGTCGCGATCCCAGCAGCGGATGTGCAAGGTAGGCACTGGCCTCGTCGCGGGAGGCGATGGCGTAGTGCTGGGCGGTCTCGCTACGCCCCAGTCCCTGGATCTGCGGAAAGATGAACCACATCCAGTGGCTGCGCTTGCGCCCGGCGCGGATCTCCGCCAGGGCGGTGGCATAGGTGTCGGCCTGGGCGTCGAGGAAACGTTGCAGATCGTGAGTGGCGGGCATGGGGGAAACTCCGGGCCTTTTGCCTATCGGCAGGTCAGCCCGGAGGAAGTGCCGGCCAAGGGACGAGCGGTCTAGCTGCGGATCGTCTGGTAGCGAGCCTCAGCGCCGTCGCCGGCCTCGTCCAGATCGATCCGCGAGGTCTCCGGCAGGCTCAGGCCACCGACCAGACCGAGCAGAGCGACCAGGATCAGGTAGAGCGCCGGTGAGAGATTGCTGCCGGTGGCGCCGATCAGCCAGGTCGCCATTAGTGGCGCGGTGCCGCCGAAGATGGTGTAGGCCAGGTTGTAGGTGATGGCGCCCGCGGTGTAGCGGGTGCGGGTCGGAAAGATCTCGCTGAGCAGCGGCGCGGTCACCACGTTGCACAGTACCGCGCCGGCGCCCAGCAACAGGGAGCCCAGCAGGGCACTGCCGAATTGGCCGCTGCTGGCCAGCAGCAAGGCCGGATAGACGCCTACCGCCAATACCAGGCTGGCCAGCACCGTGGTCATGCGCCGCCCGATGCGATCGGTGACGCGCCCCAGCACCGGACAGGCGGCCGCGGCGGCGAACAGGGTGATCAGGCTGATGGCCAGGGCTGCGGCCCGGTCGAAGCCGCCTGCCAGTTGCAGGTAGGTGGAGAAGTAGGTGGTGAACATATAGAAGGACAGCGCCGTCAGCGAGATGAAGGCACCGAGGCGCAGGATCGAGCGACCCTGCAGCCTGAGCGTCTCGCCCAGCGGCGAATGGCTGACCTCATGGTCGGCTTCCAGCGCCTGGAAGGCCGGCGTCTCGTCCAGCTTCAGGCGCAGGTAGAGGCCGATCAGACCCAGCGGCGCGGCGGCCAGGAAAGGGATGCGCCAGCCCCAGTCGGCCATGACCGCGGCGCCCAGCAGCCGCTCCAGTCCCCAGGCGGTCAGGGCGGCGCTGGCGAAGGCGAGAAAGGTCGAGACCGGCACGAAGCTGCCATAGCGTCCGCGACGATCGCGCGGCGAATGCTCCATCACGTAGGCGCAGGCGCCGGCGTATTCGCCCCCGGCGGAAAAGCCCTGGGCGCAACGGATCAGCGTCAGCAGGATCGGTGCCCAGATGCCGATGGTGGCGTAGCTGGGCAGGATGCCGATCAGGGCGGTGGCGCCGGCCATGATCAGGATGGTTAGCGCCAGGGTACGCTTGCGGCCGATGCGGTCGCCCAGCAGGCCGAAGACGATGCCGCCCAATGGGCGAAAGGCGAAGGCCACGGCAAAGACGGCAAAGGTCTTGAGCAGGCCGGCAGTGGCATCCCCACTGGGAAAGAAGTGCGCCGCGAGCAGAGTGGCGAGAAAGCCGTAGAGGGCGAAATCGAACCATTCGACGAAGTTGCCGATGGACGCGGCGGAGATGACCTTGCGCAGGGTGGCGGGTGAAACGGGGGTCGCTGTCTGGCTCATGGCGGGCCTCAGGAAAGGGAGGAGACGGAGGCAGAAATGAAGCGCCTGGTTTTATTGTCATGAAGTCGGGGCGTACCGCAGGATCGACCCTAGTCCTTTTCCCGTGATCGAGCAGTCCCGCCAGCGACTTGTCCACCGTTGGAACCGACTTCAGGAGCCCAGCCATGCCCATGACCACCACCTATGCGGAGCGGGAACCCGCCCGCGCCGACGTCGATGCCCTGCCCGGGGTGACCCTGCTGGAATTCGGCGCACCCTGGTGCGGCCACTGTCGCGCCGCCCAGCCGCTGCTTGCCACGGCCCTGGCAGAGCATCCCACCGTGCGCCATCTCAAGATCGAGGATGGCTCCGGGCGCCGCCTGGGGCGCTCTTTCCGCGTCAAGCTCTGGCCGACCTTGATCGTCTTCAAGGAAGGCCAGGAGCTGGCGCGGCTGGTACGCCCGAACGGGGCGGCAGAACTGCGCGAAGCCCTGGCCCTGGCGGACTGACCGGTCGTTCCGCTCGTCCTCGCCGCGCTTGACAAGGCCGGGGCTGGAACATTAGTTTCAAACGACTGTTTAAACGCCCTGGCGGCGGGTCCGTAGCGACGCTGCCGCCACCCTCGACAACAAGCATTCGCAAAGAGGTAACAGTCATGCCCGATTACAAAGCCCCCCTGCGGGACATCCGCTTCGTTCGCGACGAACTCCTGGGCTATGACGCGCACTACCAGAGCCTGCCCGGTTGCGGCGATGCCACTCCGGACATGGTTTCCGCCATCCTCGAAGAGGGCGCCAAGTTCTGCGAACAGGTCCTGGCGCCGCTCAATCGCATCGGCGACCAGCAGGGCTGCACCTGGAGCGAAGAGGGGGTGAAGACCCCCGATGGCTTCAAGGAAGCCTATGCCCAGTTCGTCGAGGGCGGCTGGCCGAGCCTGGCGCACAACCCGGCCCACGGTGGCCAGGGCCTGCCCGAGTCCCTCGGCATCTCCCTGTCGGAAATGGTCGGCCAGGCCAACTGGTCCTGGGGCATGTACCCCGGCCTGTCCCACGGCGCCATGAACACCCTGGAGCAGCACGGCACCGACGAGCAGAAGCACACCTACCTGGAAAAGCTGGTGACCGGCGAATGGACCGGCACCATGTGCCTGACCGAACCCCACTGCGGTTCCGACCTGGGCATGCTGCGCACCAAGGCCGAGCCGCGCGCGGACGGCAGCTACGCCATCACCGGCACCAAGATCTTCATCTCCGCCGGTGAACACGACATGGCCGAGAACATCGTCCACATCGTGCTGGCCCGCCTGCCCGACGCCCCCGCCGGCACCAAGGGCATCTCGCTGTTCATCGTGCCCAAGCGCCTGCCCGACGCCAGCGGCGCGGCCGGCGAGCGCAATGCCGTGCACTGCGGTTCCCTCGAACACAAGATGGGCATCCACGGCAACGCCACCTGCGTGATGAACTTCGACGGCGCCACCGGTTTCCTGATCGGCCCGCCGAACCGTGGCCTGAACTGCATGTTCACCTTCATGAACTTCGCTCGCGTTGGTACCGCTCTGCAGGGTCTGGCCCATGCCGAGGTAGCCTTCCAGGGTGGTCTGAAGTACGCCCGCGAGCGTCTGCAGATGAGATCCCTGACCGGTCCCAAGGCGCCCGAGAAGCCCGCCGATCCGATCATCGTGCACCCCGACGTGCGCCGCATGCTGCTGACCATCAAGGCCTTCGCCGAAGGCAGCCGGGCGATGATCTACTACACCGCCAAGCTGGTGGACATCCTCAAGTACAGCCAGGACGAAGAGCAGAAGCAGCAGGCCGAGACCCAGATGGCCTTCCTCACCCCCATCGCCAAGGCCTTCATGACCGAGGTCGGCTTCGAGGCGGCGAGCCATGGCGTGCAGATCTATGGCGGCCACGGCTATATCGCCGAGTGGGGCATGGAGCAGAACCTGCGCGATGCGCGCATCGCCATGCTCTACGAGGGCACCACCGGCATCCAAGCCATCGACCTGCTGGGTCGCAAGGTGCTGATGACCCAGGGTGAGTCGCTCAAGGCCTTCACCAAGGTGGTGCACAAGTTCTGCCAGGCTCAGGCCGAGAATGCCGACCTCAAGGCCTTCGTCGAGCCGCTGGCCAAGCTGAACAAGGAGTGGGGCGAGATCACCCTCAAGGTCGGCATGGCCGCCATGAAGGATCGCGAGGAGGTGGGTGCCGCCGCCGTCGACTACCTGATGTACTCCGGCTATGTCTGCCTGGCCTACTTCTGGGCCGACATGGCCCGGGTCGCCGCCGAGAAGCTGGCCGCCGGTACCGACGAGGCCGCCTTCTACCAGGCCAAGCTGGCCACCGCGCGCTTCTACTACGAGCGCCTGCTGCCCCGTACCCGGGCCCATGCCGAGGCGCTGCTGGCCGGTGCCGGCAGCCTGATGGCCCTGGCCGAGGAAGACTTCGCGCTCGGTTACTAAGAGCACGAAGCTCCTCTGAAAACCCCGCTTCGGCGGGGTTTTCGCTTTTTCACGCATGCGAAAAAAGCCAGCCGGCGCGGACCTCCGATCGGCTGACCGTCAGGTCAGATCATGAACCTATGTCTCCCTTCCGGTTCGGTCTTACACTCGGGTCATACCGACAAGAATACTTTCCGAGGAGACTCGACATGGCCGACTACACCCCGCCGCTTCGCGATATCCGTTTCGTGCTGGATGCCGTCCTCAAGGTCAAGGACCGCTGGAGTCAGTGGCCCGCCCTGGCCGAGGTGGTGGATGGCGAGACCGCCGATGCCATCCTCGAAGAAGCCGGCAAGCTGTGCGCGCAGGAACTGGCGCCGCTCAATCGTAATTCCGATGAAGAAGGCTGCCACTGGAAAGACGGCGAGGTGACCACCCCCCAGGGTTTCCGCCAGGCCTACCAGGCCTTTGCCGAAGGTGGCTGGGTCGGGGTCGGTGGCGATCCCGAATACGGCGGCATGGGCATGCCCAAGGTGCTCACCGCCCAGGTCGAGGAAATGATGCACGCCAGCTGCCTGGCCTTCGGTCTCTATCCGATGCTCAGCGCCGGTGCCTGCCTGGCCCTGCACGCCCATGGCAGCGCAGAACTGAAGCAGGCCTATCTGCCCAACCTCTACAGCGGCCAGTGGGCCGGCTCCATGTGCCTGACCGAGCCCCATGCCGGTACCGACCTGGGTTTGATCCGCACCCGCGCCGAGCCCCAGGCCGACGGCAGTTACCGGGTCACCGGCACCAAGATCTTCATCACCGCCGGCGAGCACGACCTCACCGAGAACATCATCCACCTGGTGCTGGCCAAGCTGCCCGATGCTCCGGCCGGCTCGCGGGGCATCTCGCTGTTCCTGGTGCCCAAGATCCTGGTGGACGAGGCGGGTGCCCTGGGCGCGCGCAACGCCGTGGCCTGTGGCTCCTTGGAACACAAGATGGGCATCAAGGGTGCTGCCACCTGCGTGATGAACTTCGACGGCGCGGTGGGTTATCTGGTGGGCGAGGTCAACAAGGGCCTGGCCGCCATGTTCACCATGATGAACTACGAGCGCCTGGGCGTTGGCATCCAGGGCCTGGGGTCGAGCGAGCGCTCCTACCAGAATGCCCTGGCCTATGCCCGCGAGCGCCTGCAGAGCCGCTCGCCTGCCGGTATCCAGCAGGCCGCCAAGAACGCCGATCCCATCATCGTTCACCCTGACGTGCGCCGCATGCTGCTGACCATGAAGGCCCTGAACGAAGGCGGCCGGCTGTTCTCCAGCTATGTCGCCCTGCAACTCGACACCGCCAAGTACAGCCCCGAGCCCGTCGAGCGCGAACGCGCCGAAGCCCTGGTGGCGCTGTTGACCCCGGTCGCCAAGGGCTTCCTCACCGATCTCGGCCTGGAACTCTGTGTCGCGGGTCAGCAGGTGTTCGGCGGCCATGGCTACATCCGTGAATGGGGCCAGGAGCAACTGGTGCGTGACGTGCGCATCACCCAGATCTACGAAGGCACCAATGGCATCCAGGCCCTCGACCTGGTCGGCCGCAAGCTGGCCGGCAGTCGTGGCGCCCTCTACCGGCCCTTCAGCGAAGAGGTCCACGGCTATCTCGCCAGCCTGCCGGCGGACAACGAATTCGCCGCGCCCCTGCGCCAGGCCCTGGATCAACTGGATGGCGCGACCGAGTGGCTGCTGCAGGCGGGTACCACCGACCCTCATGAGCTCGGCGCCGCCTCGGTGGATTACCTGCATCTGTTCGGCTATGTCGCCTATGCCTATCTCTGGGCACGGGCCGCGGCGGCTGCTGCGGATCAGGAAGCCAGCTTCGCCGAAGCCAAGCTGGCCACTGCACGCTTCTATTTCGCCCGCCTGCTGCCGCGCACCCTGAGCTTGGCCGCCGCCGTGCGCAGTGGCGCCCAGCCGCTCTACGCCCTGGCTGAGGAGGCCTTCTAAGCGATTGACCGGCAAGGTGAAAAGCCATGCGGTGTAAGCTTTGGCTTACATGACGTCGCCGCGATAAGCCATCGCCTAGTCCATGGGAGCTGCGTAATCTACACCCATCGGATCGCGGTACAGGATGTACCCAGCGCTCCAGATGATTTCAAGGAAATGTGGCCAGGATGGCCCCCCGGCAAGGATGTCGGGCAGAGACTTACAGGGATAGATGGCCAAGGATTGGCGGCCCGACAAGGATGTCGGGTTAAGTCTGCGAAACCCCGCTTCGGCGGGGTTTTTTATTGCCTGCCGGAACCTGATTCGGGCGTACCAGTCTTAGAGGCATCTTCTTGCCCACCCACTACTGGAGCCTGAAATGGACCTCATCCGCCTTATCTTTGCCATCATCCTCCCTCCCGTGGGCGTCTTCCTGCAGGTTGGCTTCGGCGGTGCCTTCTGGCTGAACATCCTGTTGACGCTGCTGGGTTACATTCCGGGTATCATCCATGCCGTCTGGGTGATTGCCCGTCGCTGACCAGAGGCGCGGACGCGCGTTGCGTGTCTCGATCGATCAGTTGAGCTGCGAGCCCGCTGCAACGGAGGCTACGACGCCAGCGCCGCTGGTGTCCACGTCCGGCCAGCGCGTGTTCTGCAGGCTTTTCGAAAGAACCCTGCCAAGGCGTGGCAGGGTTCCGATCGGTCTTCGGTCGTGTCTCGGCGGATGACGGCAATCCCGCTGACAGAGGCCTAGCCGCCGCCGACCGTTTCGTCCTGTACAAGGCTTTCAGACCCCATGAATCGCGAGTCGCCCCTCGATCAGAAGCACTTCAGCCAGATCCTCAAGCGCAATCTTTCCCTGCCCCTGAGTATCGGTGTCTTCAGCGCGATCTTCTTCATCGCCATCATCTATTACCTACTGAAAGTTACCCAGTGGGTCGAGCACACCGACCGCGTCATCAGCGAGGCCAACGCCAACTTCCGCCTGGTGGTCGATCTGGAAACCGGGATGCGCGGCTATCTGCTGAGCGGCAATACCAGCTTTCTGCAGCCTTATGAGCGCGCCCTGCCCAATGTCGAGCCGCAACTCGATGAGCTGAAGAATCTGGTCAGCGACAGTGCCGTGCAGATTCGCCGACTGGAGCGGATCGAGGCGGTGCACCGCGAGTGGCGCCAATACGCCAGCCAGGTGATCGAGGCGCGCCGCATTGGGGGGGATTTCCAGACACCGCTGAGCGATGGTCAGGGCAAGAATCGCATCGACAGCATCCGGCGCGACTACACCGACTTCATCGCCTACGAAGAGCAGATGCGCGCCGAGCGCACCGAGACGGCCAGCCGCATGACGGTGATCTTCGTCGCCGCCTTCCTCATCGTCAGCCTGCTGTTGTCGGGCATCATGGCCTTCTTTGGTCGCCGGGAACTCATGCGGCTCTCCGCGACCTATACCCGGCTGCTCGATCAGCAGGCCGAGCACACCGACAACCTGGAGCGGCAGAGCTGGTTCCGCTCCGGCCAGAATCAGCTGTCGGAAGCGGTCATCGGCCAGGCGTCGCTGGCGCCGCTGGGCCAGAGCATCCTGCAATTCCTAGCGCGCTATCTGGGCGCCGCGGCCGGCGCGCTCTATGTGCGTCTCGACGATGGCAGCCTGGAGCGCGTCGCCGACTATGCCCTGGACGACGAGGGGCGCCGCCGTCGCCAGCGCCTGGCACCGGGCGAGGGCCTGGCCGGTCAGGCCGTCCTGGACGGTCGCCCCATGGCGCTCGACCAGCTGCCCGTCGACTACCTCAAGGTCAACTCGGCGCTGGGTGAACGCCAGGCCAGCGCGGCGCTCATCGTACCCATCGAGAACGATGGCCGGGTGAATGGCGTGGTGGAACTGGGTTTCCTGCGTGCTCTGCGTCCGCAGGACGAAGAACTACTGACCCTGATCGCCGATTCCATTGGTTCCTCGGTGGAAGCCGCGCGCTATCGCCAGCGCCTGCAGCAGGTACTGGCGGAAACCCAGCAGCTCAACGAAGAACTGCAGGTGCAGCAGGAAGAGCTGCGCACCGCCAACGAAGAGCTGGAAGAGCAGTCCCAGGCGCTCAAGGAATCCCAGGTCCATCTGGAGCAGCAGCAGGCCGAGCTGGAGCAGACCAACGAGCAGCTCTCCGAACAGGCCCAGGAGCTCCTGCAGCAGCGCGACGTGCTGGACGACCGCAACAATCGCCTCAACGAAGCCCAGCAGTTGCTGGAAGATCGGGCACGCGAGCTGGAGCGGGCCAGCCAGTACAAGTCCGAGTTCCTGGCGAACATGTCCCATGAATTGCGTACGCCGCTGAACAGTTCGCTGATCCTGTCCAAGCTGCTGGCGGACAACCCCGCCGGCAACCTGAGCACCGAGCAGGTGCGCTACGCCGAGTCCATCTATTCGGCGGGCAACGACCTGCTCACCCTGATCAACGACATTCTCGACATCTCCAAGGTCGAGGCCGGCATGCTGGAGATCCGCCCGGAGCAGATGTCCGTGCGCCGCCTGGTGGAAGCCCTGAAGACCGCCTTCGAGCCGGTGGCCCAGAACAAGGGCGTCGCCTTCGTGGTGGAGCTGGACGAGCGGATGCCGCCAGCCTTCTTCAGCGATCGCCAGCGGGTCGAGCAGATCCTCAAGAACCTGCTGTCCAACGCCTTCAAGTTCACCGAACACGGCCAGGTCAGCCTGCGCCTGTCCCTGCAAGACGGTCAGCCCAGCTTCGCGGTGAGCGATACCGGCATCGGCATCGCCGCCGAGCAGCAGGAGCTGATCTTCGAGGCCTTCCGCCAGGCGGATGGCGCCATCACCCGTCGCTACGGCGGCACCGGTCTGGGACTGTCGATCTCCCGCGACCTGGCGCTACTGCTGGGAGGCACTCTGAGCGTCACCAGCCAGCCGGGCGAGGGCAGCACCTTCACCCTGCGCCTGCCGCTGGAGTACCAGGAAGCCGCCGCGCCCAGCCTGCCGGTGACACTGATCATGGCTCCGGCCCAAGCCGCCACGCCGGCCGCCACAACGCCCGCGCCGCTGGCGACCCTGGCCGCCACCCCGCGTCCGGCCGCGCCGCCGCCGGTCACCGAGGCCGCGGCACCCGTGGGCGCCGCCTTCGCCGACGACCGCGACAGCTGGCCCTATCCGGATCGCCGGGTGCTGGTGATCGAAGACGAGGTGCCCTTCGCGCAGATCCTCTTCGATCTCGCCCACGAACTGAAGTACAGCTGCCTGGTCGCCCACCGCGCCGAGGAAGGCTTCGCCGCGGCGCTGGAGTACCGTCCCGACGCCATCCTGCTCGACATGGGCCTGCCGGATCATTCCGGTCTCACGGTGCTGGAGCGGCTCAAGGAAAATCCCCTGACCCGCCACATCCCGGTACACGTGGTCTCGGCCTCGGATCGCATCGAGACCGCCATGCACATGGGCGCGGTCGGCTACGCCATCAAGCCCACCACCCGCGACGAACTACGCGAGGCCTTCACCCGCCTGGAAGCCAAGTTCGCCGCCGGCATCAAGCGGGTGCTGCTGGTGGAGGACGACGCCCTCCAGCGTGACAGCATCGCCAAGCTGATCGGCGACGTGGACGTGGAGATCACCGCGGTGGAGATGGGCAGCCAGGCCCTGGAGCTGCTGCGCGACGAGGTCTACGACTGCATAGTCATCGACCTCAAGCTGCCCGACATGGAGGGCGGAGAATTGCTCGAACGCATGGCCAGCGAGGACATCTGCTCCTTCCCTCCGGTCATCGTCTACACCGGTCGTAGCCTGACCCGCGATGAAGAAGCGGCGCTGCTCAAGTATTCGCGCTCCATCATCATCAAGGGCGCGCGCTCGCCGGAGCGGCTGCTGGATGAGGTGACCCTGTTCCTGCACAAGATCGAGGCCGACATGCCGCTCGATCGCCAGCGCATGCTGGAAAGCGCTCGCAGCCGCGAGAAGGCCTTCGACGGCCGTACCCTGCTGCTGGTGGACGACGACGTGCGCAACATCTTCGCCCTCACCAGCGCCCTGGAGCAGAAGGGCGCCAAGGTGGAGATCGCCCGCAACGGCCTGGAGGCGCTGGAGAAACTCGACAACAGCGACACCATCGACCTGGTGCTGATGGACATCATGATGCCGATGATGGACGGCTACGAAGCCATGCGCGAGATCCGCAAGCGGCCGCACATGAAGAAGCTGCCGATCATCGCCATCACCGCCAAGGCCATGAAGGACGACCAGGAGCGCTGCCTCGCCGCCGGCGCCAGCGACTACCTGGCCAAGCCCATCGACCTGGACCGGCTGTTCTCGCTGATCCGCGTCTGGATGCCGTCGCTGGAGCGCCTCTAGGTCATGAGCGAACGGCTGCAGGACATCGAGCTGAGGTTGCTGCTGGAAGGCATCTTCCTGAGATACAGCCACGACTTTCGCAACTACTCCAAGGCCTCGCTCAAGCGGCGGGTGCTGCAGGCGCTGACGCGCTTCGACTGCCCGAGCATCTCAACGCTGCAGGAGCGGGTCCTGCGCGATCCGGCGCTGTTCGCCGAATTGCTGCAGTTCATCACCATCCCGGTGAGCGAGATGTTTCGCGATCCGGGCTACTTCCTCGCCCTGCGTCAGCAGGTGGTGCCGGTGCTGCGCACCTATCCTTCGCTCAAGGTATGGATCGCCGGCTGCAGCACCGGCGAGGAAGTCTTCTCCATGGCCATCCTGTTCCAGGAAGAGGGGCTGCTCGACCGCACGCTCTTCTATGCCACCGACATCAATCCGCGCTCCATGGAAAAGGCTCGCCAGGGCATCTTTCCGCTGGAGCGGATGCGCGCCTACACCGCCAGCTACCAGAAGGCCGGCGGTACCCGCGCCTTTTCCGACTATTACACCGCGGCCTACGACGGCGCCCTGTTCGACAAGTCGCTGATCGCCAACGTGACCTTCGCCGACCACAGCCTGGCCACCGACAGCGTCTTTTCCGAGACCCAGCTGGTGTCCTGCCGCAACGTGCTCATCTACTTCAACAAGAATCTGCAGAATCGGGCGCTCGGCCTGTTTCACGAGTCCCTGAGTCATCGCGGCTTTCTCGGCCTGGGCAGCAAGGAGTCGCTGGACTTCTCCGCCTATGCCGGTCACTTCGAGCCGGTGGTGAAGCAGGAACGGCTGTTCCGCAGGCTCTAGCATGTTCCCGCCCCGCAAGCCCTTGCGCCTCATCGTCATCGGAGCCTCGGCCGGCGGGCTGCAGGTGCTGCTACGCCTGCTCTCGCCTCTGCCGGCCAGTTTTCGCCTGCCGCTGGCGGTGGTGCTGCACCTGCCGGACGATCGCAATTCGCGCCTGGCCGAGTTGTTCCAGGCGCGGCTGGCCCTGCGGGTACGCGAAGCCGAGGACAAGGACGCTATACTGCCCGGCACCCTGTATTTCGCGCCGCCGGGTTATCACCTGCTGGTGGAGGACGACTTCACACTGTCGCTGTCACGCGACGAGCCGGTGCAGTTTTCCCGGCCGTCCATCGATGTCTTGTTCGAAAGCGCGGCCGATGCCCTGGGCGAGCAGGTTTGCGGCGTCCTGCTCACCGGTGCCAACCACGACGGCGCCAGCGGCCTGCATGCCCTGGCTCAGAACGGCGCGGTGACCGTCGTCCAGTCGCCGCAATCGGCCGAGGTGCCGACCATGCCCGAGGCGGCGTTGAAGAGATTCCACCCGGATTTCGTGCTGGATGTGCCGGGCATCCATCTATTGCTCACCGAGCTGGAACGCGACCATGGCTGATGTACCCGTCGAACAGGCGAAGATCCTGCTCGTAGACGACCTGCCGGAGAATCTCCTGGCGCTGGAAGCCCTGCTGCGCAGCGAGGCGCTGGAGATCTTCCAGGCCACCTCCGCCGAAGCCGCGTTGGAGCTCCTGCTGATGCACGAATTCGCCCTGGCGATCCTCGATGTGCAGATGCCGGGCATGAACGGCTTCGAACTGGCGGAAATGATGCGCGGCCTGGAAAAGACTCGGCACATTCCCATCGTCTTCGTCAGCGCCGCCGGCCGCGATCTCAACTATGCCTTCAAGGGCTACGAGAGCGGTGCGGTGGACTTCCTGCACAAGCCCCTCGACGTCCATGCGGTCAAGAGCAAGACCCGGGTCTTCGTCGATCTCTACTGGCATCGCAAGCGTCTGGCCGAGCAGCTGTTGGCCCTGGAACAGAGTCGCCAGGAGCAGGAGATCCTGCTGGCCGAGTTGCGCCAGACCCAGGTGGAGCTGCAGCAGGCGGTGCGCACCCGGGACGACTTCATGTCCATGGTCTCCCATGAACTCAAGACCCCGCTCAACACCCTGATGCTCGAAGCCCAGCTGCGTCGCATGTACCTGGACAAGGGCAAGCTGGAAGCCTTCACCCCCGACAAGCTGGCCGGCATGGCCGAGCGCGACGAGCGGCAGATCCAGCGTCTGGTGCACCTGATCGACGACATGCTCGACATCTCGCGCATCCGCACCGGCAAGCTGTCCATCCGTCCCACGCAGTGCGATCTCGCCGCCCTGGTCAACACCGTGGTGGACAGCTTCGCCTCGCAATTCGCCGCCGCCGGCTGTCCGGTGGAGCTGCACGCCGAAGGCCCGGCGCCCGGCTTCTGGGACGAATTCCGCATCGAGCAGGTGATCACCAACCTGCTGACCAACGCCATGAGATACGGCGCCGGCCGCCCGGTGGAAATCTCCCTGCGCAGCGATGGGGCCGAGGTGGAGCTCAGCGTCAAGGACCATGGCATCGGCATCCCGGTGGAGCACCAGGCGCTGATCTTCCGCCAGTTCGAGCGCGCCAGCGGTACCGAGAACATCGCCGGCCTGGGCCTGGGGCTCTATATCGCCGACCAGATCGTCAAGGCGCACCGCGGCAGCTTGCACGTGGAAAGCATCGCCGGACAGGGCGCGACGTTCAGGCTAAGGCTGCCCTGCCTGTCCGCTTAGGTAGCATTGACAGGACTCCAGACGCTCGCGAGAATCGTGAAAAGAGGTGGGATGTCGTACCTCTTGCCAGATAACTCCATAAGAAGGCGCCCAGTCATGTCCGAAGTTTCCTCGTCTCGTTTCCATCGACTCCTGCTCACCGGCGCCGCGGGCGGCCTGGGCAAGGAGCTGCGCCAGCGGCTCAAGCCCCATGCCGAGATCCTGCGCCTGTCCGATATCGCGCCGATGGATGCGGCCCAGGGGCCAGCGGAAGAGGTGGTTATCTGCGACCTGGCGGACAAGGCCGGCGTCCATGCCCTGGTGGAAGGCGTCGATGCCATTCTGCACTTTGGCGGCATCTCCACCGAGCACGCCTTCGAGCCCATCCTCGAAGCCAACATCCGCGGCACCTTCAACCTCTATGAGGCCGCACGGCGCCACGGGGTGAAGCGCATCGTCTTCGCCAGCTCCAACCATGTCATCGGCTTCTACCGCCAGGACCAGCGCATCGACGCCAGCGTGCCCCAACGTCCAGACAGCTACTACGGCCTGTCCAAAGCCTTTGGCGAAAACCTGGCGACGTTCTATTTCGATCGCTATGGCATCGAGACGGTGAGCATCCGCATCGGTTCCTCCTTCCCCGAGGCGCAGAACCGCCGCATGCTCGCCACCTGGCTGAGCTACGAAGACCTGACCGACCTCATCCTGCGCAGCCTGACCACCCCGGACGTCGGTCACACCATCGTCTATGGCGCCTCCGACAACCGCGACAGCTGGTGGGATAATCGCCTGGCCGCGCACCTGGGCTTCCAGCCCAAGGACAACTCCGAGCAATTCCGCGCCAAGGTCGAAGCCCAGCCCATGCCGGCGGCGGACGATCCGTCGATGGTCTACCAGGGTGGTGCCTTCGTCGCCACCGGCCCCTTCGACGACTGAGGGTGCCCGTCATGACCGCTGAACTACTGGTCGATGCCCGCAACGCCACCGGCGAGTGCCCGGTGTGGCACGTCGCCGAACAGGCGCTCTACTGGGTCGATATTCCTGCCAAACGTCTGCACCGCTGGACCCCGGCGGGTACCCTGGACAGCTGGAGCGCACCGGAGATGCTCGCCTGCATTGCCGCCCGCGAGGGCGGTGGCTGGCTCGCCGGTCTGGAAAGCGGCCTCTTCGCGCTGCAGACCGAAGCCTCCGGCCAATTACGCGGCGAGCGCCTGGTCGCCCTCGACCATGCCCAGCCGGCCATGAGATGCAACGACGGTCGCTGCGATCGCCAGGGCCGTTTCCTGGTGGGCACCATGGTGCAGGACATGGCCCAGGGCGCGACCGCTGGGCGCCTCTACAGCCATACCGCAGGAGAGGGTGCCCGATTGCTGCTGGACGACCTCATCGTCCCCAACGGCCTGGCCCTGAGTCCCGATGGCCGCACCCTCTACCTGTCCGACTCCCATCCCAGCCGTCAGCTGATCTGGGCCTTCGATTACGATCCCGATACGGGCACCCCCAGCAATCGGCGACTATTCGTCGACATGAACGCCCATCCCGGCCGGCCCGACGGCGCCGCAGTGGATGTGGACGGCTGCTACTGGATCTGCGGCAACGATGCCGGCCTGATCCATCGCTTCACCCCGGACGGTCGCCTGGATCGCTCCCTGGCCGTGCCGGTCAAGAAGCCCGCCATGTGCGCTTTCGGTGGACGCAGCCTGGACACTCTGTTCGTCACCTCCATCCGCCCCGGCGGGGATCTCGCTGATCAGCCTCTGGCCGGCGGGCTGTTCGCCCTGGATCCCGGGGTGCAGGGTTTGCCCGAGCCTACCTTCGCGGGCTGAGCGGCAGTCGAACTCAGCTGCAGCAGGACTCCTGGCGGGAGGAGTCCTCGCTCGCCCGCTGACCGGCGCCTGATAGTCCCAGGACACCGGTTGTCATGCTTTTGTCATGAGTGGCGGCAGGGGTTGAGTCCGGGCGGCTTATAATCAAGGCCTACCCGCCGCAAATCGCCGCCATGACCCCTTCACCCGCGCTCCGCCCCACCGCCCGTTACTACGGCCTGGAATGGCTGAGATTTCTCATGGCGCTGTACATGGTCGTCTACCACCTGGGCGGGCTCTACAGCGATCTGCCGGACGCCTTCCGCCGCCTGGCCGGCATGGGCTTCTTCGCCACCAGTACCTTCTTCCTGCTCTCCGGCTTTCTGCTGGCCCACGTCAGCCTGGATCGCCAGGGCGCGCTCAAGGGCAGCTCCCGCGGCTTCGTGTTGCGCCGATTGTGCAACCTCTATCCCATCCACCTGCTCACCCTGCTGGTGGCCCTGGGGCTGTCCTACTGGCTGTCCCAGGATTCCTGGTTGGAACACGGGGTGCCGGTTTACTACAACCAGCATCCTTATCTGCAGCTGGAGGAGGGCGGCGCGCTGGACGAGATGCTGCCGCTGTCCTGGCTGGCCGCCACCACCCACGTGCTGCTGCAGCTGCTCCTGCTGCAATCTTGGGAGCCGCGCTTTCTCTGGCTCAACGGCGCCGCCTGGTCGATCTCGGCGCTGCTGTTCTTCTACCTGCTGTTCCCGCTGCTGGGCCCGCGCCTGATGCGCCTGCGCCGCTGGGCCCTGGCTGCCGCCGTGCTCTGGGGGCTCTATCTGCTCGGCCCGCTGGTGGCCACCTGGGCCCAGGCCTTCGATACCGTCACCGTGGGCGTCATCCATCGCAATCCGCTGATCCGCCTGCCGGAATTCCTGCTCGGCATCCTGCTCTATCGCGCCGTGCAGGAGCCCTGGGTGGCCGAGACGACCCAGCGCCTGCGCGTACCTCTGCTGCTGTTCGGCCTGACCGGCCTGTGGCTGGGTGCGCTGCTGCTGGAAGACGATGGCCGCCGCTGGTTCTACCTGGTCCATAACGGCCTGCTCACGCCCTTCCAGGCCGCCGTGCTGCTGGCCTGCGCCACCTTCGGCGAGCCCGGCCGCGCCGGTGTGCGCCGCCTGGCCCAGCGCCTCGGCGAGGCCTCACTGTGCATCTTCGCCGTCCACACCCCGCTGATCGGCGTGCTCGAACCCTGGACCCGCACCCTGCTGGGCTGGATGCACCTGGCCGGCGACAGCCTCGAAGACCTGGCCGAAGACGTCGGCGAGGTGCTGGCCCTGCCCATCCCCATACCCATACCCGGCTGGATGCTGCCGCTGCACCTGGTGCTCATCGTCCTGCTCGGCCTGGCCATGCAGCGCTGGGTAGCCGGCCCGCTGCGCCGCTGGCTGCAGGCGCGGCTGCCCAACTCTTAAGAAGGCCTTAAGCCGACTGGGCTAGCCTCGCCGCAGGAATCCGCAGCGGAGCTGAGCCTTGTCCAGCGAATACGAAGTCCACGGCCCTCACGACCACGAGGTGGAGCACGCCGCCCACGGCGCCCATCGCCGCGACAGCCTCACCGGCCGCATCGCCGTCACCACCGCCATCCTGGCGACGCTAGGCGCCCTCTGCGCCTATCAGGGCGGCAACGCCGAGAGCCTGGCGCTCTACTACAAGAACGAAGAAGCCATCGCCAAGACCGAAGCCGCCAACCAGTGGGGCTACTACCAGGCCAAGGGCGAAAAACAGAACCTCGCCGACTTGGGCGCCGCGCTCGCGACCAACCCCGAGACCGCACAACGCTTCACCCAGGACAGCCAGCGCTACGCCCAGCAAAAGGCCGAGATCCGCACCAAGGCCGAAGCCCTGGAAGCCAAGGTCGACGCCAACGAAGCCCTGAGCGAAACCCAGCTCCACCGCCACCACCGCTGGGCCCAGGCCACCATGCTCATGCAGGTCGCCATCTCCCTGGCCGCTATCACCCTGCTGACGCGGAGGCGATGGTTACAGGCGGCGGTGTATGGCGTGGCGGGGGGAGGGGTGGTGGTTGGGGTGTTGGCGTTGCTGCACGTCTAGCCATTCAGGCGTTACCAGATAGCGACTACCAGGCGCTCTCAAAAGGCACGACTTGCTACGACGACAGAATTGGCTTTACTAGAAGCATAAGGTTCCGTATACGTTACAAATCACCGAATTTGTTACGTATGCAGAACATGGATAGCGAGCTGATCAGTCAACGTCTTGGTAGCCAACTCCGCCAGCGGCGCCTGAATCGAGGCCTTACGCAAGCGAGCCTCGCCGAACTGGCAGGCCTTACCCGGCAAAAGATCATCGCCGTGGAGCGGGGAGACTCCCGTGTCGGTATGGCAGCCTACGCACGAGCGCTCGCAGCCTTGGATTGCGAGCTGGCAATAATCCCTGCCGCCTTGCCGACCTTGGACGAGATTCAGGGGGTATTCGACTGATGAAGACCCGGCTGCAAGTCGCAACCCCTGCAGGCGGGAGCGGAGCGCTCATGGCTCAGGATGGCGACTACCTGTTCCGCTACCAGGACGATGCTTCGACAAGGGCTGCCATCAGTCTGCTGATGCCGGTGCGCCTGGATGACTATCGCCGCCGTGAGCTGCATCCGATCTTCCAGATGAATTTGCCGGAAGGCTATGTACTGGAGCAGCTACGCAACAGGTTGGCCAAGCTGGTACCTCTGGATCCCATGGCTCTGCTGGCCCTGACAGGCAGTAGTTCGCCCATCGGTCGCGTGACGGTGACATCGCCTGAGATCGATACACTACTGGAACGCCAGCGCTTTCCAGGCGAACGGCTCAGCGAGATTCTTGCCTGGGATGGCACGGAAGACCTGTTCGTCGAATTGGTGGATCGCTACATCCTGCGCGCCGGTATCTCCGGCGTACAGCCCAAGGTGTTGGTGCCCGAGCGGGAGGATGCCCGCTTCACCTCGAGAACCGCCGAGTTGATCATCAAGAGCGGTCGCGACGAGTTTCCGGGCCTGGCGATCAACGAATACCTCTGCATGTCCGTGGCCCGCCAATCAGGCATTCCGGTGCCGGAATTTCACCTTTCCAGCAACGCCAAGCTCTTCGTCATGCGCCGGTTCGACCGCGACGAACATCTCGAACCTATCGGCTTCGAAGACATGGCCGCGCTGATGGGCTTGGCAGCGGAGCAGAAGTACAGCAAGAGCTATTCGGCGATCGCCAAGGCCATCCGCCTGTTCTGTGCGCCCGAACATGTCCGTTCTTCGCTGGCGCAACTCTTCGCCACGGTGAGCCTGAGCTGCATCCTCGGTAATGGCGATGCGCATCTGAAGAACTTCGGCTTGCTCTATGACGACCCTGCTCAGCGTGATGCACGGCTGGCGCCCGCCTACGACATCGTAAACACCACCGCCTACCTTCCCGAGGATGTCCTGGCGCTGGAGTTGATGGGTAACAAGTCACTGTTCGCCTCGCGCCAGGGTTTGCTGGATTTTGCGCAAGTCTGCGATGTGGAGCGTCCGGTCGAGGTGATTCGCACCCAGCTGGAAGCGCTGGAGCGGGTACTGCAGCGTTCGACTGAGCTTTGCAGCCAGGCGCCACAGATCGCCGCTGCCATCCGGCACAGCGCCGCGCCCTTTATTCAGACGTTCGGCTAAAACACTAGGACTCGGAAAAGGCAGGGCAAAAGGCCAAAGCCCAGGCATAAAAAAGCCGCGCAACGCGCGGCTCCTGAAAGCTGGTGGGCCCACACGGACTCGAACCGTGGACCAAAGGATTATGAGTCCTCTGCTCTAACCAACTGAGCTATAGGCCCTATAGCGCGGTGGAGTATACCGGGGTGGGGGAGGATCGCCAAACCCTTGTCGGGCATAAAAAAACCGGAGCCTGGGCTCCGGTTTCTGATGCAGCGTGGGCGCCTTACTCGTCGAGGAAGGAGCGCAGGTGTTCGCTGCGGGAAGGGTGGCGCAGCTTGCGCAGGGCCTTGGCTTCGATCTGGCGGATACGCTCGCGGGTGACGTCGAACTGCTTGCCCACTTCCTCGAGGGTGTGGTCGGTGTTCATGTCGATGCCGAAGCGCATACGCAGCACCTTGGCTTCACGGGCGGTGAGGCCGGAGAGCACGTCGCGGGTGGCTTCCTTGAGGCTTTCGCTGGTGGCCACTTCGATCGGGGACTGCATGGTGCTGTCCTCGATGAAATCGCCCAGGTGCGAATCCTCGTCGTCGCCGATGGGCGTCTCCATGGAGATCGGTTCCTTGGCGATCTTGAGCACCTTGCGGATCTTGTCCTCGGGCATCTCCATGCGCTCGCCCAGCTCTTCCGGGGTCGGCTCGCGACCCATCTCCTGCAGCATCTGGCGGGAGATCCGGTTCAGCTTGTTGATCGTCTCGATCATGTGCACCGGAATCCGGATGGTGCGCGCCTGGTCGGCGATGGAGCGGGTGATGGCCTGGCGAATCCACCAGGTGGCATAGGTGGAGAACTTGTAGCCACGGCGGTATTCGAACTTGTCCACTGCCTTCATCAGGCCGATGTTGCCTTCCTGGATCAGATCGAGGAATTGCAGACCGCGGTTGGTGTACTTCTTGGCGATGGAGATCACCAGGCGCAGGTTCGCCTCGACCATTTCCTTCTTGGCGCGGCGGGCCTTGGCCTCGCCGATGGACATGGCGCGGTTGATGTCCTTGATCTGCGAGACTTTCAGCTCGTAGTCACGCTCAAGTTCGGCCAACTGGGCCTGCTTGGCCTGGATGTCGGCCTGGAAGCGCTCGAGACCCTCGGCGTACTTGGGCTTGCCCTTGAGCAGGCCGGCGGTCCATTCGGTGTTGGTCTCGTTGCCCGGGAAGTGGCGCAGGAAGTCGGCACGCGGCATGCGCGCATCGCGCACGGCCAGCTGCATGATGGCGCGCTCGAGGCCACGCACACGCTCCAGGGACTCGCGCACGCGGGTCACCAGGGCTTCGTACTGCTTGGGCACCAGCTTGATCGGCGAGAACAGCAGAGCCAGGGCAACGAATTCTTCCACGGCGTGATCGTTATCGCGACCGTGCTTCTTCAGTGTCTTCTTGGTCTTTTCCAGCTGCTCGGCGACTGCGCCGAAACGCAGGCGAGCCTCTTCCGGATCCGGACCGCCGTCGCCTTCTTCCTCGTCGGCGTCGTCGCTTTCTTCCTCGTCGTCCTTCTCGTCGTCCACGGCCTTGGCATCGGTGGCCTTGTTCGGGACGGGCAGCTCATTGCTCTCGTTCGGCAGGGTGCCGTCGTCGGGATCGATGTAGCCGGCGAGGACGTCGGACAGGCGACCGCCTTCGGTGGTGACGCGGGTGTATTCGCTGAGGATGTAGTCGACGGTGCCCGGGAACTGGGCGATGGCGCCCATGACTTCACGGATGCCTTCCTCGATGCGCTTGGCGATCTCGATCTCGCCTTCGCGGGTCAGCAGTTCCACGGTACCCATTTCACGCATGTACATGCGCACCGGGTCGGTGGTGCGGCCGACATCGCTCTCCACCGCGGCCAGGGCGGCGGCGGCTTCTTCGGCGGCGGCTTCGTCGGTATCCGTTTCGGCCAGCAGCAGGGCATCGGCGTCCGGCGCGGTCTCGAATACGTTGATCCCCATGTCATTGATCATGCGGATGATGTCTTCCACCTGTTCCGGATCTGAAATATCCTCCGGTAGGTGGTCATTGACCTCCGCGTAAGTCAGGTAACCCTGCTCACGACCGCGGGCGATCAATTCTTTCAGACGGGATTGCTGTTGCGCTTTTCCGGACATAGGTACCCTTCCACTGAAGGCTTAGGCGGGCAAAAATAGCTGAACATTATAGCCGGTTAGACGGTGGTCGTGCCAGTTAGGTCACGGACCCCGCCGGACGGCTGAGGAGTTCGCGTAGGCGGTCCTTGTCTTCGGAGCTCAGTTCGCTCTGTCGCGCCTTGCGTAGGAGTTGCTCCAGCGAGCGATCACGCTGGCTGGCGGCTAACCTCGTTATGGTGTCGAAAAACTGTTGTTCAAGGTTGTCGCCGGCAATCAGCCATTCTTTTTCCGCCAGGGCGCGCAACAGGCGTCCCTGTTCGGTGCCGTGCCAGCGGGCGATGAGCGCCAGGGTGCTTTGCCCCGGCTTCTTCTGCAGCGCCTCGACCAGGGCGACCAGCAACTGGGCGTACTGATCGCTTTCCTCGGCCAGGTCGCGGGCGTCCTGCACTGCCTGGGCCAGGGTGGGGTGGTGCAGCAGGCTGCGTAGCGCGGCCAGCACCGGCGTTTCCACCTTGACCGGTGGCTGGCGCGGGATGCGTTCGCCGCCGCCCTTGCCGTTGAAATCCTTTTTCCAGCCCTTGCCGTCACGCCCGCCCTTGCCTTCACGGCGGGGCGTCCATTGCTGCTGCGCCGGGGCTTCCTCGGCGTAGGCGTAGTCGCCATAGTCCATGGGTGGGGCATCCTGCGGCGGCGCGGCGGGCGCCAGCTGGCTCAGGGCGTCGTTGCCGAGGCCGGTGAGTTCGCTCAGGCGCTGCCGCATCAGCAGTCGCAGGTTATTGCCGGGAATCTTCTCGATCAGCGGCGCCGCCAGGGTGGCCAGGTGCGCCTTGCCTTCCAGGGTGGCCGGATCCGCTTCGATCATCAGTTGCTGGAAGAAGTACTCGGCCAGCGGCTGGGCCTGCTGGACGAAGCGCGCCTGGAAGGCATCCGCACCCTCGGCACGCACCAGGGTATCCGGGTCTTCGCCTTCGGGCAGGAACAGGAAGCGCACCCGGAAGCCGTCCTTGAGCACCGGCAGCGCCGATTCCAGGGCGCGCCAGGCGGCGCTCCGGCCGGCCTGATCGCCGTCGAAGCAGAACAGGATGCTCGGCACGATGCGGAACAGCCGCTTGATGTGCTCTTCGCTGGTGGCGGTGCCCAGGGTGGCCACGGCATTGCGGATGCCTTGCTGGGCCAGGGCAATGACGTCCATGTAGCCTTCCACGACCAGGATCTCGTCCAGATCGCGGTTGTGCTTGCGCGCCTCGAACAGGCCGTAGAGCTCCTGGCCCTTGTGGAACACCGGGGTTTCCGGCGAGTTGAGGTACTTGGGCTTGTCGTCGCCCAGCACCCGACCGCCAAAGGCGATGACCCGGCCACGGCTGTCGCGGATGGGGAAGATCACCCGGTCGCGAAAACGATCGTAGCGTTTGCCGCTCTCGGCGTTCTCCACCAGCAGGCCGGCGTCGAGCATGGCCTTCTGCTGCAGGTCGTCGCCGCCCAGGTGCTTGCCCAGGTTGTCCCAGCCCGGCGGGGCGAAGCCAAGGCCGAAGTCCCGGGCGATCTCGCCGGTGAGGCCGCGCTTCTTCAGGTAGTCCACCGCGGCCTGGCGCTTGGGATGGTTGCGCAGCGCCAGGCGATAGTATTCGGCGGCCGCGGCCAGCAGCGGGTAGAGCGGGGAGTCGGTGGGTTGCCGCGGCTTGCGCCGACCGCCGCTCTCTTCGCGCGGCACGTCCACGCCGGCCTTCTTGGCCAGCTCCTCGACCGCCTCGGGAAATTCGAGGTTGTCGTGGTCCATGATGAAGCCCAGGGCGTTGCCACCGGCACCGCAGCCGAAGCAGTAGTAGAACTGCTTGTCGGGGCTGACGCTGAAGGAGGGGGTCTTCTCGTTATGGAAGGGGCAGCAGGCCATCCAGTTCTTGCCGGCCTTCTTGAGCTTCACCCGCGCGCCTACCACCTCGACGATGTCGGTGCGATTGAGCAGGTCGTCGATGAAGCCTTGCGGGATGAGTCCGGCCATGGTCAGCGTCTGGATAGAAGGGCGAAGAGCGGAGGATGGAGCAGGCCAGATGGCCAGGAGGGCAGTCTAGTGCGGTGCCTCAGAAGTTATCTACACAATTTTGGCGGTGCTTTTTCGTCCTGGACGGCGTTGCTACTCCTCGCCATAGCCCTGCTATGACTCGTCGTAGCGCCTTGCCCAAGCCAAAAAATCACTCGCCAAATCTTGCGCGAACTTCTGAGGCACCGCACTACGCCAGAGGACGCCAGGGTGAAACGGGAAGGCCAGAAACAGACAACCCGACCAGAGGTCGGGTTGTTTGATGACGCCAGAGGAACGCTGTAACTCAGTACAGGCGCTCGCGACGGCGCTGCTCGCGCTGTACTTTCTTGGCGTGGCGCTTGACCGCGGCGGCAGCTTTACGCTTGCGCTCGGCGGTGGGCTTTTCGTAGAACTCGCGGCTACGAACTTCGGCCAGTACACCGGCCTTCTCGCAGGAACGCTTGAAACGACGCAGCGCTACGTCGAAGGGTTCGTTTTCTTTGACTTTGACGTTGGGCATCCAGGTCGTACCTTCAAATTTACCGAGGTTTAATCCAACGCTAGCGGCAAAAGGGCACGGGAAGCGTCGGTTTTTAAGGGTTGCGGATAGTAACGCTTCAACTGCCCCGCTGCCAAGCCCCGGCGGACGAAAAGCGCTGGCCGGTGCTGGAAGCGGCGCTTATCATGCGCAGCCTGACATCTTATACCCTCGAAGGCTTATCTCCATGCGTGTTCTGGGACTGGAAACGTCCTGCGATGAAACCGGCGTCGCCCTCTACGACAGCGAGCGCGGCCTGCTGGCCGATGCGCTGTTCAGCCAGATCGATCTGCACCGCGTCTACGGTGGCGTGGTGCCGGAGCTGGCCTCGCGCGATCACGTCAAGCGCATGCTGCCGCTGATACGCGAAGTGCTGGAGGAGGCGGGCAGCCGTCCTGCGGACGTGGACGCCATCGCCTATACCGCCGGCCCCGGCCTGGTCGGTGCCCTGCTGGTGGGCGCCGCCTGTGCCCAGGCGCTGGCGTTGGCCTGGGGCGTACCCGCCCTGGGTGTCCATCATATGGAAGGGCATCTGCTGGCGCCCATGCTCGAAGAGCAGCCGCCGCAGTTTCCCTTCGTCGCCCTGCTGGTCTCTGGTGGCCACACCCAGCTGGTACAGGTCGATGGCATCGGCCGCTATACGGTGCTGGGCGAATCCCTGGACGATGCCGCCGGCGAGGCCTTCGACAAGACCGCCAAGTTGCTGGGCCTGAGCTATCCGGGGGGGCCGGAGATCGCCCGCCTGGCCGAGCGTGGGGTGACGGGACGCTTCGTCTTTCCGCGGCCCATGACCGATCGGCCAGGGCTGGAATTCAGCTTCAGCGGTCTCAAGACCTTTACCCTCACCACCTGGCAGCGCTGCAAGGCCGCCGGTGACGACAGTGAGCAGACCCGTTGCGACATCGCCCTGGCCTTCCAGACGGCGGTGGTCGAGACCCTGGCGATCAAGTGCAAGCGCGCGCTGAAGCAGGCCGGGCTCAAGTCGCTGGTGATCGCCGGTGGTGTCAGCGCCAACCGCGCCTTGCGCGAGAACCTGGAGCAGATGCTTGGCGAACTAGGCGGCCACGTCTTCTATGCCCGGCCGCGCTTCTGCACTGACAACGGCGCCATGATCGCCTATGCCGGTTGCCAGCGGCTACTGGCCGGCCAGCAGGAAGGTCCGGCCATTGCCGTGAAGGCGCGTTGGCCCATGGAGCAATTGGCGGCGCTCTGAGACGGGCGGAGGGCGTCGCCGGGTAATCCCCGTGCGGCGCCAGGATCAAAAATGACGCTCGGTCCCCTGGCGCAGCGCGCGCAGATTGTGTCTGTGGCGAATCAGGATGAGCAGGGCGAGCAGTAGCATCGGTGCCAGCAGGTCCGGGCGCTGCCAGGCGAACAGCGGCAGGATGCCGAGCACGGCGACCAGGGACGCCAGGGAGGCGATCCTCAGGCGGGCGAACACCGCGGCCCAGAGCACCAGGCCCAGCAGGGCTGCAGGCGGATAGAGCCCCAGCAGCAGACCGGCCGCGGTGGCGACACCCTTGCCACCGCGGAAATGGAAATACAGCGGATAGAGATGGCCGACCACGGCGGCCAGCCCGATCCAGGCCTGCTGCAGGGGCGCAAGGCCCAGTTGGTGGGCGATGAGCACGGGAATCAGACTCTTGCTCAGGTCGCCGGCGAGGGTCAACAGCGCCAGCTTGCGTCCGGCCAGGCGCAGCATGTTGCTGGCGCCGGGATTGCCGGAGCCGTCGTGACGCGGATCGCGGGTGCCGAACAGGCGACTGAGCAGCACGGCGAAGGACAGCGAGCCCAGCAGGTAGGCCAGCAGGAGCAGCAGCCAGAACATGGTAGGGTTCCGCGCCAGGAGAAGGCTCGATTCTACCGACAGCCCGCCGCCCGACGATAGGCCGGCGGTGACGATCACACAGAGCACGCTAAAGGTGCGAGGCAAAGGCAGTGGACAAGGTTTTCATCGAGGGGCTCGAGGTCGACACCGTGATAGGGGTGTACGACTGGGAGCGTGACATCCGCCAGTGCCTGCGCATCGATCTCACCATGGGCTGGGATATCCGCGCGGCTGCCGCGAACGACGAACTCGAACACACCCTGAACTATGCGGCGGTGGCCGAGCGCATCACCGCCTTTGCCCACGAGACCGCCTTCGAACTGGTCGAGACCTTCGCCGAGCGTCTGGCCGCCTTGCTGCAGGCGGAATTCAAGCTGCCCTGGCTGCGCCTGCGCATCACCAAGCCCGGCGCGGTGCCGACCGCCCGTGGCGTGGGCGTGGAGATCGAGCGGGGGCAGGCGTGACCCGGGTCTATCTGGGGTTGGGCAGCAACATCCAGCGCGAGCAGCATCTGGGCATGGCTCTGGACGAACTCGCGACGCTGCTGACCGACCTGCAGTGCTCACCGGTGTTCGAAAGCGAGGCGGTGGGTATCCGCAGCGCGCCTTTCTTCAACCTGGTGGTGGCGGGTGACACCGAGCTCGATCCCGCGACCCTGAGTCAGAGACTCAAGGTCATCGAAACCCGCAGCGGTCGTTATGCGCCGGATCGCCAGGGCCTGCCGCTGGATATCGACATCCTGCTGCATGGCGACCTGAGCGGCGAGTTCGATGGCCTGACCCTGCCGCGCGCCGAGATCCTGCGCAACGCCTTCGTGCTCTGGCCGCTGGCCTTGCTGGCCGGCGAGCGGCGGCACCCGGACAACGGTCGGAGTTTTGATGAACTGTGGCAGGAGATGCGCTACCAGACCACCCAGGTGCTGCGGCCGGTATCCTTTAGCTGGAAGGGTATGGAGTTGACGCCGGCAGCGTTGCTTGGCGCCAAGCTGGCGTAATGCGGTGGTCGTTGGGCTTCGCTGCGCTCAGCGCCAACCTACGGAAAACCGGCTTGCGCTTGGTCTTTCTCTCCCTGCCGTAGGTTGGGTTGAGACGGCGCCATCGTCGAAGCCCAGCGGTTCTCTGGGTAGGGATGTTGGGCTTCGCTGCGCTCAGCGCCAACCTACGGGGACCCGGCTTGCGCTTGGCCTTCCTCTTCCTGCCGTAGGTTGGGTTGAGACGGCACCATCGTCGAAGCCCAACGGAGCTACGGGGTAGGGGGGTTGGGCTTCGCTGTGCTCAGCGCCAACCTACGAGAGCTGGGCCAGGGCGTCGAGGCGGGCCTGCTTGAGGGCCTCGCCCAGGGCGGCGCCCTTGAAGCCCTGGGCGACCAAGGGCTGGACCTCGACCCCGCGCAACACCTCGGCTGCCTGGCGCAGCAGGGTCAACGGTGGTTCGCCGTCGTCGGTCCTTACCGCCGCCGCACAGGTGCAGGCCTGGAGGAACTCCTCGAAGCGCGCCGGACGCCGCAAGACGTCGAAACCCTGCAGCAGCTCGAACCAGGCTTCCGGTGTCAGCTGTCGCGCCTGCAGGGCCGTGGGCCAATGGCGCGCCAGCAACAAGGCCAGTTCGGCGGGTTCGCGCGGGACCTTGAGGCGGGCGTTGATGGCAGCATGTCGCTCTTCCGGTACGTCCAGCAGCAGGCAGGCCCAGCGCACGTTCAGCGACGCCTGGACCTCGGCGCTCTGGCGCAGGGTGGCATAGACCCGGGCGCCGGGTTCGGGTTGCTCACCGGCGAACCCGGCAGCCACCTCCGGCAGGAGCGCCGCCAGGGCGCCGCAGTCGTGCAGCACCCGAATGAAGACATCGGGCCGCTCTTCAAGCAGCGCACGGGAGATTTCCTTCCAAAGTCGTTCGGCGGTCAGGGCGTCCAGCTCGCCACTGGCGACCATCTCCTGCATCAGCAGCAGCGTCTCGGGCGCCACCTGGAAACCCAGGCTGCAATAGCGGGCGGCGAAGCGGGCGACGCGCAGCACGCGCAACGGATCTTCGGCGAAGGCGGGCGAGACGTGGCGCAACAGGCGCGCCTGGAGATCGGCGCGGCCGCCGTAGGGGTCGATGACCTGGCCGTCGTCGTCTTCGGCCATGGCGTTGACGGTCAGGTCGCGACGGATCAGATCCTGTTCCAAGGTGACGTCGGGCGCGGCGTGGAAGGTGAAGCCACCGTAGCCGCGCCCGCTCTTGCGTTCGGTACGGGCCAGGGCGTATTCCTCACCGGTCTGGGGATGCAGAAACACCGGGAAATCGGCGCCCACCGGGCGATAGCCCTGGGCGGCGAGGGCTTCGGCGGTGGCGCCCACCACGACCCAGTCGACTTCGGTGACCGGTCGGCCGAGCAGGCGATCCCGTACGGCACCGCCCACCTTGTAGATTTGCATAGAAAAAGACCTCCTTGCGGAGGTCTAGGATAGCCCGAAAGAGCGACTCGGCTCAGATCGGCGACGCCAGATCCAGGCGGCGGTCGTGATCGCGGCTCTCATGGCGGGGCGGAACCTGGAAGCTGTGGGTGACGTCTTCGCCCCTCACGCTTTCCAGCCGAATGTCGAAGCCCCAGAGCCGGTGCAGGTGCTTGAGCACCTCGTCCGTGGAGTTGCCCAGCGGCTTGCGGTCATGCTGGAAGTGGCGAAGGGTAAGGGAGCGATCGCCACGCCGGTCCACGTTCCAGATCTGCACATTGGGCTCGCGATTGCCCAGGTTGTATTGGGCGGCGAGTTGCTCACGGATCAGGCGATAACCGCCGTCGTCGTGGATGGCCGCCACCTCCAGTTCGTCGCGCTGGTCGTCATCGAGGATGCTGAACAGCTTGAGGTCGCGGATCACCTTGGGCGAGAGGTACTGCAGGATGAAGCTTTCGTCCTTGAAGCTCTTCATGGCGAAGGTGACGGTGGCCAGCCAGTCGCTGCCGGCGATGTCAGGGAACCAGCGGCGGTCTTCCTCCGTGGGGTCCTCGCAGATGCGGCGGATGTCGCGGAACATGGCGAAGCCCAGGGTGTAGGGGTTGATGCCGCTGTAGTAGGGACTGTCGAAGCCCGGCTGGTAGATCACCCCGGCGTGGGATTGCAGGAATTCGAACATGAAGCCTTCGGTGACCAGGCCCTCGTCGTAGAGATCGTTGAGCAAGGTGTAGTGCCAGAAGGTGGCCCAGCCTTCGTTCATCACCTGGGTCTGGCGCTGAGGATAGAAGTACTGGGCGATCTTGCGCACGATGCGGATCACCTCGCGCTGCCAGGGCTCCAGCAGCGGCGCGTGCTTTTCCACGAAATAAAGGATGTTTTCCTGGGGTTCGCTGGGGAAGCGCGCCCCTTCATCATGCGACTCCTTGCCGGCCATCTTGGGAATGGTCCGCCAGAGATCGTTGACCTGGCGCTGCAATTGCTCTTCGCGCTCCTTCTGCCGCTGGCGTTCCTCGGCGGCGGAAATGGGGTAGGGCCGCTTGTAGCGATCCACCCCGTAGTTCATCAGCGCATGGCAGGAATCCAGCAGTTCTTCCACGGCATCGATGCCATGGCGTTCCTCGCACTGGGTGATGTACTGCTTGGCGAACACCAGGTAGTCGATGATGGAGCTGGCATCGGTCCAGGTGCGGAACAGGTAGTTGCCCTTGAAGAAGCTGTTGTGGCCATAGCAGGCGTGGGCGATCACCAGCGCCTGCATGGTCATGGTGTTCTCTTCCATGAGGTAGGCGATGCAGGGATCGGAGTTGATCACGATCTCGTAGGCCAGGCCCATCTGGCCGCGGCTGTAGTGCTTCTCGGTGTGCAGGAAGTGCTTGCCATAGGACCAGTGGTTGTAGCCGATGGGCATGCCGACGGAGGCATAGGCATCCATCATCTGCTCGGCGGTGATCACCTCGATCTGGTTGGGATAGGTATCCAGCGCATAGCGCTTGGCGATCCGGGCGATCTCCCGGTCGTAGGTCTGGATCAGCTCGAAGGTCCATTCCGAGCCGGTGGAGATGGGCTCACGTTTCATGACACGAGTCTCCGCTGGAACAGTTCGCGGAACACGGGATAGATATCCCCCGCCGAGACGATCTGCTGCTGCGAGAAGGAATCCGGGAAGGCGCCGCGGACGTTCTCGTATTCGTACCACAGCGCCTGGTGCTCGCGCGGGGTGATCTCCACATAGGTGTAGTACTGCATGAACGGCAGGATCTGCTTGGTCAGGATCTCCCGGCAGATCGGCGAGTCATCGTTCCAGTTGTCGCCGTCGGAGGCCTGGGCGGCATAGAGATTCCACTCGTTGACCGGATAGCGCTCGGCCATGACCTCCTGCATCAGCTTGAGAGCACTGGAAACGATGGTGCCGCCGGTTTCCCGGGAGTAGAAGAATTCCTCCTCATCCACTTCCTTGGCGCTGGTGTGGTGGCGGATGAACACCACCTCGATGCGCTCGTAGTTCCGCTTGAGAAACAGGTAGAGCAGGATGTAGAAGCGCTTGGCGATGTCCTTGGTGGCCTGGGTCATAGAGCCGGAGACGTCCATCAGGCAGAACATCACCGCCTTGGAGCTGGGGCTGGGCTGCTTTGACAGCAGGTTGTACTTGAGGTCGAAGGTGTCGAGGAAGGGCACCTTATCGATGCGCGCGCGCAGTCGTTCGATCTCGGCCTCCAGCGCCTGGATGTCGCCCAGGTTGTCGGGCTCCTCCACCCGCAGCCGCGCCAGTTCGGCCTTGGCTTCGCGCAGCTTGTTGCGGCTGCCGCCGGAGAGGGCGATGCGCCGCGCGTGGGAGGCACGCAGGGTGCGGATGATGTTGATGCGGGCCGGATTGCCCTCGTTGCTGATGCCGGCGCGTACCGTCTTGAAGGTGTCGGTGCCGGTCAGTTGCTTCTTGACCAGGTTGGGCAGCTCCAAGTCCTCGAACATGAAGTCGAGGAATTCGTCCTGGGTGATCTGGAAGGCGAATTCGTCCATGCCTTCGCCGCTGTTGCTGGCCTTGCCCTGGCCCTGACCGCCGCCACTCCCCTGGGGGCGCGGGATGCGTTCGCCGCTGACGAATTCCTTGTTGCCCGGGTGGACGATGGTCTGCCGCCCGCCCTTACCTTGGTACAGCGCGGGCTCGTCGATGTCACGGGCAGGAATGCTGATCTGCTCGCCGTGCTCCATGTCGGTGATGGAGCGCCGACTCACGGCTTCCTCGACCGCCTTCTTGATGTGCTCACGATAGCGCCGCAGGAAACGCGTGCGGTTCACCGTGCTCTTGTTCTTGCCGTTTAGACGCCGGTCGATGACATAACTCATACAGGCCCTCCGGGCTATTGCAGGACGCCACGACGACGCGGCAGGCGCGTCGTCGCGGGTTCAGCCTCAGGCTGCCTTACTGCGACTTGCGTACCCGTGAATACCACTCGGACAGCAGTCGCACCTGCTTCTCGGTGTACCCGCGCTCCACCATGCGGGTCACGAAATCGCTGTGCTTCTGCTGATCTTCCTTGCTGGCTTTGGCATTGAAGCTGATGACCGGCAGGAGCTCCTCGGTGTTGGAGAACATCTTCTTCTCGATCACCGCGCGCAGCTTCTCGTAGGACAGCCAGCTCGGATTCTTGCCGTTATTGTTGGCACGGGCGCGCAACACGAAGTTGACGATCTCGTTGCGGAAATCCTTCGGATTGCTGATGCCGGCCGGCTTCTCGATCTTCTCCAGTTCCTCGTTGAGAGAGGCGCGATTGAGGATCTCGCCGGTTTCCGGATCGCGGTACTCCTGATCCTGGATCCAGAAGTCGGCGTAGAGCACATAGCGGTCGAAGATGTTCTGGCCGTATTCGCTGTAGGACTCGAGGTAGGCGGTCTGGATCTCCTTGCCGATGAACTCCACATAGCGTGGCGCCAGGTATTCCTTGATGAATCTCATGTAGCGCTCGCGGGTCTCGGCCGGGAACTGCTCGGCTTCGATCTGCTGCTCCAGCACATAGAGCAGGTGCACCGGGTTGGCCGCGATCTCGTTGGCGTCGAAGTTGAACACCCGCGAGAGGATCTTGAAGGCGAAGCGGGTGGACAGGCCGTTCATGCCCTCGTCGACGCCAGCGCTGTCGCGGTACTCCTGGATCGACTTGGCCTTGGGATCGGTGTCCTTGAGGTTTTCGCCGTCGTAGACACGCATCTTCGAGTAGATGTTGGAGTTTTCCGGTTCCTTGAGGCGAGAGAGCACCGAGAACTGGGCCAGCATCTTCAGGGTGTCCGGCGGCGCAATGGGCGTTGGCCAGGGAGCTGT
>NZ_ANBZ01000025.1:0-13526 GCF_000316965.1 Pseudomonas sp. 313 | reverse complement strand
CCTTGATCTCGGGGCGCAGGTATTCCACATAGGCGGCGATGCCGGCGATCAGACCGCCGCCACCGACCGGGACGAAGATGGCATCGAGCCGCCCCGGATGCTGGCGCAGGATCTCCATAGCCACGGTGCCCTGGCCGGCGATGACGTCCGGATCGTCATAGGGCGGCACGAAGGTGTAGCCCTGCTCCTCGACCAGGCGCAAGGCCTCGGCCAGGGCCTCGGGAAAGGCGTCGCCGTGCAGCACCACCTCGCCACCGCGCGATTGCACGCCGATGACCTTGAGCTCCGGGGTGGTGCGCGGCATGACGATGATCGCCCGCACGCCCAGTTCGCGCGCCGCCAGGGACAGGCCCTGGGCATGGTTGCCGGCGCTGGCGGTGATCACCCCGCGGGCCTTCTCACTGGCCGAGAGGCTGGCCAACTTGGTGTAGGCGCCGCGGATCTTGAAGGAAAACACCGGCTGCAGGTCTTCGCGCTTGAGCAGCACCTGGCAGCCCAGTCGTTCGGACAGCGCCCGCGCCGGCTGCAGGGGCGTTTCGATCGCCACGTCGTAGACGGGGGCTTCGAGGATCTTGCGGGCATAGCGCTGCAAGAGATCGGTGGCGGGTTCCTGGGCGGTCATGGCGGGCTCCTGGGGGTGTTTCGTCGGGGCCCAGGAGTCAGAAAGTACAAACCCGCCTCTTGGGCGGGTCTGGTTGCGCAGCTAACGCTGTCCCGCCATCAGGTAATGGCGGTAATAATGCTGGGGCGTTGAGGGCTGCGCGTTTTCATGACCGCTACCCTAGGGCCTGGCCGGGCACGGCGTCAAGCGGCGCCGATGGCTGTGGCACAATGGCTGACCTGTTGCCCACTTCCCGCGACCCGATCGCCTCTGCCGAGAATCCCGATGGCCCGCAAGAAAGCTCCCGACTTCGAACAATCCCTGGCCGAATTGCAGACCCTGGTAGAACGCCTGGAAAGTGGCGAGCTGTCCCTGGAGGACTCCCTCGGCGCCTTCGAACAGGGCATCCGCCTGACCCGCGAATGCCAGGGTGCCCTGGCCCAGGCCGAGCAGAAGGTGCAGATCCTGCTGGAAAAGGATGGCGAACTCAGCGCCGCCCCCTTCGCCCCGGCCGGGGACGACGCATGATCGAGGCCTACCAGCAACGCTGCCAGACCCGCGTCGACACCGCTCTCGCCCCGCTCTTCAGCGCGCCCCGCGCCGAACTCGCCCGGCTCTATGCCGCCATGGCCTACAGCGTCATGGGTGGCGGCAAGCGGGTACGGCCGCTGCTGGTCTATGCCGCCTGCGAAGCCCTGGGTGGCGATCCAGCGCGCGCCGACCAGGCCGCCTGCGCGGTGGAGCTGATCCACGCCTATTCCCTGGTCCACGACGACCTGCCGGCCATGGACGACGACGACCTGCGCCGCGGCCGACCCACCACCCACAAGGCCTATGACGAGGCCTGCGCCATCCTCGCCGGCGACGGCCTGCAGACCCTGGCCTTCGAGACCCTGCTGGCGGCGCCCCAGGAGGCCGCGGTGCGGCTGGAGATGGTCGCGGTACTGGCCCGCGCCAGCGGTCCGGCGGGCATGGTCGGCGGCCAGGCCATCGATCTGGAATCGGTCGGCCGGCGCATCGATCAGCCGGCGCTGGAGACCATGCACCTGCACAAGACCGGCGCCCTGATCGCCGCCAGCGTGCAGCTCGGCGCCCTGGCCAGCGAAGCCGCCGGTGCCGCCGAGCGCGACGCCCTGGCCCGCTATGCCGAGGCCATCGGCCTGGCCTTCCAGGTCTGGGACGACGTGCTCGACATCGAGAGCGATACCCAGACCCTGGGCAAACGCCAGGGTGCCGACCTCGCCCGCGACAAACCGACCTACCCGGCGCTGCTCGGGCTGGACGCGGCCAAGGCCTATGCCCTGGAACTGCGCGACACCGCCCTGGCGGCCATCGAGCCCCTGGGTGAGCCGGCTGAACCCCTACGTGCCCTGGCCCGCTATATCGTGGAACGACGTAGCTAGACGCGCTTCAGCGGAAAAACTCGTGACCCGGGCCGCATTTGCCCCCGGGTCCGTTGTCACAGGGGCATAACAAGACGCCCTGCCCGCTGTTGGGATGCCACGCGGGCATCGGGTAAACTGCCTAATTCTCTGCGCAAAGTGATCAGCCAGATGCCCAAGACGTTTCACGAGATTCCCCGCCAGCGTCCCGCGACGCCCCTGCTCGACCGCATCGACTCGCCGGTGCAACTGCGCCAGCTCGGTGACGCCGAGTTGGACGCCGTCGCCGACGAACTGCGCGCCTTTCTCCTGTGGACCGTGGGCCAGACCGGCGGTCACTTCGGCGCCGGCCTGGGTGTCATCGAACTGACCGTGGCCCTGCACTACGTCTTCAACACCCCGGAAGACCGGCTGGTGTGGGACGTCGGCCACCAGGCCTATCCGCACAAGATCCTCACCGGCCGCCGCGAAGGCATGGCCAGCCTGCGCCAGAAGGACGGCCTGGCCGCCTTCCCACGGCGCAGCGAGAGCGAGTACGACACCTTTGGCGTCGGTCACTCCAGCACCTCCATCGGCGCCGCCCTGGGCATGGCCATCGCCGCCCAGCTGCAGGGGCTCGAGCGCAAGTCGGTCGCCGTGATCGGCGACGGCGCCCTGACCGCGGGCATGGCCTTCGAGGCGCTCAACCACGCCTCGGACACCGGCGCCAACATGCTGGTAGTACTCAACGACAACGACATGTCCATCTCGCGCAACGTCGGTGGCCTGTCCAACTACCTGGCGCGGCTGCTCTCCAGCCGTACCTACCAGCACCTGCGCGAAAACGGCAAGAAGGCCCTCTCCAAGCTGCCCGGTGCCTGGGAAATCGCCCGCCGTACCGAAGAGGCCGCCAAGGGCATGCTGGTGCCCGGCACCCTGTTCGAGGAGCTGGGCTGGAACTACATCGGCCCCATCGACGGCCATGACCTGCCGACCCTGGTCACCACCCTGCGCAACCTGCGCGATGCCAAGGGTCCGCAATTCCTCCATGTGATCACTCGCAAGGGCAAGGGCCTGTCCATCGCCGAGGCCGATCCCATCAGCTACCACGCCATCACCAAGCTGGAGCCGCTGGACGCCAAGCCCAAGCGCCCGGGTGCGCCCAAGTACTCCAACATCTTTGGGGACTGGCTGTGCGACATGGCCGCCGTCGATGCCAAACTGGTGGGCATCACCCCGGCGATGAAGGAAGGCTCCGACCTGATCCGCTTCGCCGAACGCTATCCCGAACGCTACTTCGACGTGGCCATCGCCGAGCAGCACGCGGTGACCCTGGCCGCCGGCCTGGCCTGCGACGGCATGAAGCCGGTGGTGGCCATCTACTCCACCTTCCTGCAACGCGGCTACGACCAGCTGATCCACGACGTGGCGGTGCAGAATCTGGATGTGCTCTTCGCCATCGACCGCGCTGGCCTGGTGGGCGAAGACGGCCCGACTCACGCGGGCAGTTTCGACCTCTCCTACCTGCGTTGCATCCCTGGCATGGTGATCATGGCGCCCAGCGACGAAAACGAGCTGCGCCGCCTGCTCACCACCGGCTATCGCCACCAGGGCCCGGCCGCGGTGCGCTACCCGCGCGGCAGCGGCCCCAACGCCGCCCTGGATCCGGGCCTGGAGCCCCTGCCTATCGGTAAAGGCGTGGTGCGTCGTCAGACCAGCCTGAAGAGCGGCCCCAAGGTCGGCTTCCTGGTGTTTGGCGTGCAACTGGCCGAAGCCCTGCAGGTCGCCGAGCGCCTGGACGCCAGCGTGGCCGACATGAGATTCGTCAAGCCGCTGGACGAGGCCCTGATCCGCCAGTTCGCCGCCGACCACGACCTGCTGGTCACGGTCGAGGAAAACAGCGTCATGGGCGGGGCCGGCAGTGCGGTCAACGAATTCCTGCAGGCCAATGCCCTGGTCCAGCCCGTGCTCAACCTGGGCCTGCCGGACAGCTACATCGAACACGCCAAGCCGGCCGACATGCTGGCCGAGTGCGGCCTCGATGAAGCCGGCATCGAGCGTGCGGTACGGGCGCGCCTGGCGCTGGCGGATCTGACCCCGGCCGGTCTGCGCAAGGAAGCCTGAGCGCAACCAGCCACTGGCCAGTAAAAAGGCGCCCTAGGGCGCCTTTTCCATGTCTTCGTTCTGATGCAGATTACCGAGCATGTGGCCGAGCTTGCCGGCTTTGGTCAGCAGGTAGCGGCGGTTGTGCGGATTGAGCCCTTCCTGCAAAGGCACCCGCTCAGCGACCGGGATGCCCAGGACCTCGAGCGCCTTCACCTTGCGCGGATTGTTGGTCATCAGCCGCAGCGCAGTGACGCCCAGGTGTTCGAGCATCGGCTTGCACAGGGCATAGGTGCGCTGGTCGGCGCCAAAGCCCAGGCGCTCGTTGGCTTCGACGGTATCGGCCCCGGCATCCTGCAGCTCATAGGCGCGGATCTTATTGAGCAGGCCGATGCCGCGCCCTTCCTGGCGCAGATAGAGCAGCACGCCACGCCCGGCCTCGGCGATGGCGCGCAGCGCCGCTTCCAGCTGGAAACCGCAGTCGCATCTCAGGCTGAACAGCGCATCGCCGGTCAGGCATTCGGAATGCAGTCGGCCCAGCACCGGCTCGCCATCGGCCACGTCACCGAAGGTCAGGGCGACGTGCTCCTTGCCATCGGTCTCGTCGAGGAAACCGTGCATGGTGAACAGGCCGAAGGGGGTGGGCAGTTGGGAGGCGGCGACAAAGACGACGGACACCTGCGGGCTCCTGGCGGGGAAAGACGTACATTGTAACCTTTTCCCCGGGCCCGGCGTCATCGCCAGGGGTTATGACGTCGACACGTAACGATCTATCAGAGCCTGTTCAAAATCTCGCGAGCTAGAGCCAAACAGGGCGAAAAGGGCTGAGGAAGCGGAGTTTACGAGTGGTAAATGAGCATTCCGAAGCCATTTTCAACGCGGTTTGGCCAACGCGCAGCAGATTTTGAACAGGCTCTCAGCGCGCCTGGACGTAGAAGATGCCCTGGGCCTCGCGCCAGCCCACGCGATTGAGGAAACTCATGCCCAGCAGCCCCTGGCTTGGGTAGTTGCCCTCCAGCACCATGGCCTCCACCCCGACCACCTCGACATCACCCAGGCGCACCTGCTTGAGCGTGGTGCGCCAGGCGCGGGCATGACCGCTGGCGGTTTCCACCCAGCCCGGGGTGCCGTCGCGATAGCTGATGCCCAGCTGATCGGCCTGGGCGCCACTCAGGGCGACGCTGGTGGCGCCGGTGTCCACCATCAGCGACACCGGGCGGCCGTTGACGTTGGCGGTGACCTGATAGTGGCCGTTGTTGCTGCGCGGCACGCTGAATTCGCGGCGTTGCGGAGCGCTGTAGCCGTCGCTGTATTCGCGATCGAGGGCGAAGGCCTGGGTCCGGCCGTCGATGCGCAGCAGCGCCTGCTGGGCATCCGCACTGACCAGCTCGACGTCGTCCAGGCGCTGGCCGACTTTCAGCAATTTGCGCTGGCCATTGACGTTGACCACAGCCGCGCCATTGAACAACCCCACGACCCTGACCTGGGGTTGCGCCCAGGCGAGCGAACCGACGGCCAACAACAGGCCGTACGCGCCCAGTCTTTTCACTGCCCTGCTCCTTGGGCCTGCGTCTCGTCAGCCGACGAGATGACCCCAACCGATGTGTAATCCCTGGACCACCAGCCAGGCGAGAACGCCGGCCAGTACATCGTCGACCATGATGCCGACGCCGCCGCGGACATTGACATCCAGCCAGCGGATTGGCCAGGGCTTGCAGATGTCTAGTACGCGGAAGGCGACGAAACCCACCAGCAGCCAGATCAACCCCGGGGGCGCCAGCCAGAAGGTGATCCAGATGCCGACCATCTCGTCCCAGACGATGCCCTCATGGTCGTGCACCCCCAGTTCCCGGGCAACCTTGCCGCACAGCCAGCAACCGAACACGGTCAGCAGCACCAGCAGCAGCGGATAGCTCCAACCACTGAGCAGCTGCCAGAGCGGCACGAAGGGCAAGGCGATCAGCGACCCCCAGGTGCCGGGCGCCTTGGGCAGGGTGCCGGAACCCAGGCCGAAGGCCAGGAAGTGCCAGGGATCGCGCCAGACCGACAGGGGGACCGGCTGGGCGGGGGCTTGGTGTTCGCTCACGAAAGGGACTCCGCTCGAAGACGCTAGAAGTGTTGGAAACCGGTCTGCGCCAGGGTCATGGGCTGACCGTCGGCAGCGAGGACAGCAACGCCGCTGCCCGCCTCGACCCGCCCGATCACCTGCGCCTGGGGCCAGGCGACGGTCAGCGCCGAGGCTTGCTCCGGTGGCAGGGTGAAGACCAGTAGATAGTCGTCGCCGGCGCCCAGCGCCAGGCGCAGCACCTCATCGGCGGGGAAGAGTTCGGCCAGGGCCGGACTCACCGGCAGCCGCGCCGTCTCCACCACCAGGCGTACCCCGGAGGCGGCGGCGATGTGGCCGCAATCGGCCACCAGGCCGTCGGAGACGTCCTGGGCCGCCGTCGCCCTGCCCCGCAGCCAGAGGCCGAGGTCGAATTGCGGTTGGGGTGCCCAGTAGCGCGCCAGCAGGTGCCGACAGGCGTCGCCCTCCGGCGCGCGCTGCCCGAGGACGAAGGGCAAGGCCCCGCCGGCCTCGCCGGGGGCGCCGCCCAGGCACAGCAGATCACCCGGCCGGGCACCGCTGCGCAGCAGGGCCTGACCGGCAGGCACCCGGCCAAAGACCGTGAGGGTCAGGGACAGCGGCCCGCGGGTGGTATCGCCTCCGACCAGGCGCAGCTCGCACTGTTCGGCCATCTGCGCGAGGCCTGCCGCCAGGCCTTCCAGCCAGGCGGGCTCGACGGACGGCAGGGTCAACGCTAGGGTAAAACCCAGGGGCGCGGCGCCCATGGCGGCCAGGTCGCTGGCGCTCACCGCCAGGGCGCGCTGGCCGAGGCCGAAGGCATCCGGACAGGGATCAGGGAAGTGCACCCCGGCGGTCAAGGTGTCGGTGGACACCGCCAGCTGTTCACCCGATGCGAGTGCCAACAGCGCGCAGTCGTCACCGATCCCCAGGGCCACGCCGGGTCCGCCGCGGGCGCAGGGCGCCGCGGCGAAATAGCGACGGATGAGTTCGAATTCACCCATGCCAGCGTGGGCGATCAGCGCTTGCCGCGCAACTCGGCGCTGCGCAGCTTGGGCGCCAGCTTGTCGAGCACGCCGTTGACGAACTTGTGGCCGTCGGTGGCGCCAAAGATCTTGGCCAGCTCGATGCCCTCGTTGATCACCACGCGATAGGGCACGTCGATGCGCTTGAGCAGCTCGTAGCAGGACAGCCGCAGCACGGCCAGTTCCACCGGGTCCACCTCGTTCATGGGGCGGTCCAGACAGGGCAGGATCAAGCCGTCGATCTCACCCTTGTTGGCCGGGACGCCATGCAGGACTTCATGGAAGTAGGCGCCGTCGACCTTGGCGAAATCGTTGTCGACGCGAAACTGCGCCTCGATCTCGTTGATCGCCTGGCCCGCCATGTGCCACTGGTACAGGGCCTGGACCGACAGGCTGCGCGCTTCGCGACGGGCAGCCAATTTGCCAGTGGGGGCCTTCTTGCCTGCGGGCTTGCCGGCCGCGGGCGGAGTCAGATCGCCGCTCACTTGGCCTCCAGCTGCGCCAGCAGGCTGACCATTTCCAGAGCGGACAGGGCCGCTTCGGCACCCTTGTTGCCGGCCTTGGTGCCGGAGCGCTCGATGGCCTGCTCGATGGAGTCGACGGTGAGGACGCCAAAGGACACCGGTACGCCGAATTCCATGGAGACCTGGGCCAGACCCTTGGTGCACTCGCCGGCCACGTACTCGAAGTGGGGGGTGCCGCCACGGATCACCGCGCCGAGGGCGATGATGGCGTCGAATTCGTCGCGCTGGGCGATCTTCTGCACCGCCAGCGGGATCTCGAAGGCGCCGGGGACGCGGATGATGGTCAGGTCGTCCGGCTTGATGCCGTGACGCACCAGGGCGTCGATGGCGCCCTGCAGCAGGCTTTCGACGACGAAGCTGTTGAAACGACCGACCACCAGGGCGAAGCGGCCTTGGGGAGCGATGAAGGTGCCTTCAAAGGTCTTGATGTTCATGTGCGGGTCCAGTTGTCAAAGAGCCGGACGGCCGGCAGTGCCAGGCCGTCCGTGGAAATCCAGGTGAAGCGCGCCATGCCACCCGGGCGGGGCGCGCCAGGCGGAAGGGTCATTCTTCAGGAGGCAGATAGTCTACTACTTCCAGGTCGAAGCCGGATATGGCATTGAACTTCATCGGCGAGCTGAGCAGGCGCATCTGACGAATGCCCAGGTCACGCAGGATCTGCGAACCGGCGCCGACGGTGCTGTAGGTGGACAGCGCCTTGGGTACCGGCAGCGGCTCGCGCAGATGCGCCAGCAGGTCGTCGCCCTCGATCGAGTGACCGAGCAGCAGCACCACGCCGGCGCCTTCACGGGCGACCCGCTCCATGGCGCTGCGCAGGCTCCAGCGCCCCGGCTGGTGCACCTGCAGCAGGTCGCGCAGCGGATCCATGTTGTGCACCCGCACCAGCGGCAGCTCCTGGCCGGCCAGGTCGCCACGGATCAGCGCCAGGTGGACGTCGCCCTCCACCTCGTCGCGGTAGGTCACCAGCTTGAACGGCCCGAGTTCGGTCTCCAGCTGCTGCTCGTCGATGCGCTTGACGGTGTGCTCGTGGAGCAGGCGGTAGTGGATCAGATCGGCAATGGTGCCGACCTTGAGGCCATGCTGCTCGGCGAAGGCTTCGAGTTCGTCGCGACGGGCCATGGTGCCGTCGTCGTTCATCACCTCGCAGATCACCCCGCTCTCGGCGAAACCGGCCATGCGCGCCAGGTCGCAGGCGGCTTCGGTATGGCCGGCACGGGCCAGCACGCCGCCGGGCTGGGCCATCAGCGGGAACATGTGGCCGGGGCTGACCACGTCGCCGGGCTTGGCGTCCTTGGCGATGGCGGCCTGCACGGTGCGGGCGCGGTCGGCGGCGGAGATGCCGGTGCTGATGCCCTCGGCAGCCTCGATGGAGACGGTGAACTTGGTGCCGAAGCCGGAGGCGTTGCGGCTGGCCATCATCGGCAGGTTGAGACGTTCGCAGAGACCCTTGCTCATGGGCATGCAGATCAGGCCCCGCGCGTGGCGGGCCATGAAGTTGATGTGTTCGGCGGTGACGCATTCGGAGGCGATGATGATGTCGCCTTCGTTCTCGCGGTCCTCGTCGTCCATGAGGATGACCATCTTGCCCGCGCGGATGTCCTGGATGATGTCTTCGATGCTGGAAAGTGCCACGGTGTCGTCCTTAGCGCTGCAGATAGCCGTGTTCGGCGAGAAAGGTTTCGGTGACGCCGCCCTTGCTGGACTCGGCGGCCTTGTCGCCCAGTAGCAGGCGCTCCAGGTAGCGGGCCAGCAGGTCCACCTCCAGATTCACCCGGCGCCCGGGGCGGTAGTCGGCCATGATGGTCTCGCCGAGGGTGTGGGGGACGATGGTCAGCTCGAATTCGGCGCCGTCCACCGCGTTCACCGTGAGGCTGACGCCGTCCACGGTGATTGAGCCCTTGAGGGCGATGTAGCGGGCCAGTTCGGCCGGGGCACACAGGCGAAACTGCACGGCGCGGGCGTTATCGGCGCGGGAGACCACTTCGCCGAGGCCGTCCACGTGGCCGCTGACCAGGTGGCCGCCGAGGCGACTGGTGGGCATCAGCGCCTTTTCCAGGTTGACCCGGCTGCCGGGCTTGAGGCCGCCCAGGCTGGTCAGGCTGAGGGTCTCGCGACTGACGTCGGCCCAGAAGCCGTCGCCGGGCAGGTCCACGGCGGTAAGGCAGACCCCGTTGACGGCGATGCTGTCGCCGAGCTTGACGTCGGCAAGGTCGAGCTTGCCGGTGGCGACATAGAGGCGCACGTCTCCGCCCTTGGGCGTGAGGGCGCGGATCTCGCCGAGGGCTTCGATGATTCCGGTAAACATCAGCTCAGGCCTCCGAGAGGTAGAGCCAGAAAGACAGTGCAGCTAGACATCGACGAACTCCTGTTTCGGTGAAAAAACAGGGCGTACGGACAGAAGGGAAATCAGACGGACGAGGGGCTCGCACCCCTGCCAGGCGAGGCTATCCCGTTCTCTCTCATCCGGACTATGACCGTCGGCCCCGGGATCCAACCGGGTCTGCTGACCTCCCCCGCCGCAGAGGACCGGGAAGCGCTCGCGGGCTCGTCCCGATTGATCGGGCGTTACCGCCGGTGGGGAATTGCACCCCGCCCTGAGAACTCGCTACCCACAGGCAGCGCAGGTTTTGTAACACAGTTCGCCGCCAGGGGGCCAGGGGCGTCAGGTGTCGCGCCGGGGTCGGGCGATCAGGTGCAGGTCCGCGCCCACCGGCGTGGCGCTGATGATCTCCAGCTGCGGCGCCTGGGCCAGGTGCTGCAGCGGCCAGTCCAGCAGCGGTCGGGCGCTGGAACCCAGGAACTTGGGTGCCAGGAACAGGTGATATTCGTCGACCAGCCCGGCCTGGGCGAAGGCACCGGCCAGGCGCGGTCCGGCCTCCACCAGGACGTCATTGACCTGCTCGCCGCCCAGTCGGGTCAGCAAGGCGGCCAGATCGACCTGGCCCTGGGCGCCGGACAGCGCCAGGTAGTCATGACCGGCCGCCGCATAGGCGGGTGCCTCGTCCGCCATACCGGCGACCCGTGCCGCGCCGGCCTGGAAAAAGGGTGCCTCCAGCGGCACCCGGCCACGGCCGTCCACCAGCAGCCGCTGCGGCGTGCGCAGGGTGGCCAGTTCCAGTTCGTCTCCGCTCAGGCCCAGTTCGCTCGGGCGCACGGTCAGGCGCGCGCCATCGGCCAGCACGGTGTCGGCGCCGGTGATCACCACCCCCGCCTCGGCACGCAGTCGCTGGACGCTTTGGCGCGCCGCCGGCCCGGTGATCCACTGGCTTTCGCCATTGGCCATGGCGGTGCGGCCATCCAGACTCAGGGCCAACTTGACCCGTACGAAGGGCCGCCCGGTGAGCATGCGCTGGATGAAGCCGGCGTTGAGCGCTCGCGCTTCGGCTTCCAGCACTCCGGCGCGGGCGGCGATGCCAGCGGCGGCGAGCCGCTCCAGGCCACGGCCAGCCACCAGCGGATTGGGATCGGTCATGGCCGCCACCACTTCGGCCACGCCAGCCGCGACCAGGGCATCGGCGCAGGGCGGGGTGCGGCCATGGTGGCTGCAGGGCTCCAGCGTCACATAGGCAGTGGCGCCGCGGGCGGCCTCCCCTGCCTGGCGCAGCGCATGCACCTCGGCATGGGGGCCGCCGGCCTGGCGGTGCCAGCCCTCGCCCACCACCTGGCCGTCACGGACGATCACGCAGCCCACCCGCGGATTGGGCGCCGTGCTGTAGCGGCCGAGCGCCGCCAGCGCCAGGGCGCGGGCCATCCAGAATTCGTCGTTCATCCCGTTGGCGGCGCTCATACCGGCTGCTTGCCCGGATCCTGGGCCAGCCGCTCGATTTCGTCGCGGAATTCGGCCAGGTCCTGGAATTGCCGATAGACCGAGGCGAAGCGGATATAGGCCACCTGGTCCAGCTTGCGCAACTCGTCCATCACCAGTTCGCCCACCACCCGGGAACGGATCTCCCGCTCGCCGGTGGCGCGCAGCCGGTGCTTGATCAAGGCGATGGCCTCTTCCAGGCGCTCGACGCTGACCGGTCGCTTCTCCAGGGCGCGCTGCATGCCGGCGCGCAACTTGTCCTCGTCGAAGGGCTGGCGGGTGCCGTCCTGCTTGATCAGCCGCGGCAGCACCAGTTCGGCGGTTTCGAAGGTGGTGAAGCGTTCCTGGCAGGCCAGACATTCACGCCGCCTGCGCACCTGCTCGCCGGCCGCAACCAGCCGGGAATCCGTGACCTTGGTGTCGTGGGCGCCGCAGAAGGGACAATGCATGGAGGAGTCGACCGCCGGAAGGGAAAGCCTTCATGGTACCCGATCGCCCCCTGCCGGGAACCTCCGGGTACCGGACGAATCGACAGCCAGGAGCCGCCGGGCTATAAGAGCGCCCTGTGTTCGACGACCCCTTTCCAGCCTCCCGTGCCGCCCTCGCCGGTGGCGACCTCCGGATCCTGCCATGACCCCACGCGTCCTCCTGCCCCTGCTGTTCACCGGTCTGCTCGTGGCGTGCTCCAGCCCACCCGAAACCACGCCGCCGCAGCCCACCACCCCGGCCGACGAGCCGGTTCCGGTGGCGGGCGCTCCCACCCCGGCCAATCTGCGCGAGATCTCCGGGGTGCTGCGCAATGCCCAGGGCCTGGTCCCGGCCGGCGCCCAGGTCGAGATCGCCCTGCTGGCGGTCAACGCCAAGGGCCTGCCCCAGCGCCTGCTGGCCAGCGAGACGGTGACCGGCAAGGGCGCGCCCCTGGCCTTCCGCCTGCCCTTCAATCCCGAGATCTTTCCCACCCGCCCGGATCTCAAGGTGGAATTCCACGCCCGCCTGATCCAGGCCGGGCAACTGGCCAGCTACCTGCCACCGGTCGGTGTGGGCGGGCCGACCACGCAGAATCTCGGTGAACTGGTGCTGAACCAGACCCCGTGACGCCCCCTGCCGATCTCGCCGTCGCCCTGACGGCCCTGCTGGGCGACGCCCGCCTCACCTTGCAGGCATTGCCAAATAGCGACCTATCGCTATGGCTGATCGATCCGGCCAACATGACGCGCGCCTTTTCCCCGGCGGAAACCCAGCGCCTGCTGGAGGCACCGCCCTACTGGGCCTTCTGCTGGGCCAGCGGTCTGGCCCTGGCGCGCTGGATCGTCGCCCATCCCGAGCACGTCGCCGGGCGCCAGGTGTTGGATTTCGGCAGCGGCTCGGGCATCGCCGGACTCGCCGCCGCCCGGGCCGGCGCGGCACGAGTGGTCTGCTGCGATCTCGACCCGCTGGCATTGAAAGCCTGCCGTGCCAATGCCCAGGCCAACGCCGTGCAGATCGAGACGCTGGACGATCTGCACGCCAGCACCGAGCGCTTCGATCTCATCCTGGCCGCCGATGTGCTCTACGACCGTGCCAACCTGCCGCTACTAGCGCTCCTGCAGACGCGTGCAGAACGGATCCTGCTGGCCGACTCGCGGGTGCGCGACCTGGCCCACCCCGGCTTCACCCGCATCACCGAACTCCAGGCCTGCACCCTGCCGGATCTGGCCGAGCCGGAGGAATTCCGCCGCGTGGCGCTCTACCAGGGCTGAGCCGAGCCTCCTTGTTTCCAAGCCCGGCGCCCCCACCTATAGTGCATCTTTCGGTGCGACACGAATGCTCGTGTTGTGCTTGGTCGACTAGCTTAGTCTTGGCGCCGAAACCCTTGTTCTACAGGGGTTTGAAGCCTAAATAAAGCACGAGAGCCGGCTCTGCCGCGCCTGATTCGACCCACTTGTGGGGACAATGCGATCCCTGCTTGCCAGGGTAAGTACGTCTCAAATTTGGCCACTTTTGGCTATAAATTGATCAATCAGACGTAACAGAGAGCAGTTTCCGCCAAGGAAATTGTATCTAAA